>JAJZDO010000793.1 GCA_021805955.1 Acidobacteriota bacterium | reverse complement strand
GACAGATGCTGGTCTCCAATCACACCAAGGATTACAGCCAGTTGTACAGTGCCGCGCAGCAGGCCAATCTGAATGTGCCCAACGCAATCGACGCCGCGCAAAACAAGAAGATGATCGACCCCTTCCAGAAATTGAAAGGCGCTGCTTTCGACCGTCGCTATGAGCAGGAGATGATCGCAGGACACACCAAGGCCATAGCGATCTATAAAAAAGAGGCCGTAGATGCGCAAAATCCGGGGCTGAAGTCCTACGCGGAGCAGGCGCTGCCAGTGCTTGAGAAGCATCTCGATGGCGCGAAGGCGCTCCAACATTCCAAGATGCACGCGAAGGGCATGTAGAAGACTGGATTGGCGATCGCCCCGCATCCCTCGGGGCGACTGTATGCAAGGTCGAGTCAGTTTGGCTTCTGTTTATGCGGGCGTTTGAAACGCTCGTCCACGGCCTGGCGGCCAGCAAAGCCTGAGTCCATGGTGTGCCAATGCTGAATTTCGGTTTCTCCCATGCGCCAGCAGAGCAGGACAATGTCTTCGCCGAGGCGGCAGGGAAAATCGAGCAGTCCTGAGTCCAGGTCTTTCACTTGCACACCGATGGAATCGATCTCAGCTAGCGTGTCTTTTACCTGCTGCACCGCTTTGTCGTGCTGGGCGCGCCGCTTGGCGACTTCCGCAATGCGGACCAGCGTGCCGCCGTTCATAAAGATGCGCTGGCTCAACTGCTGCAGTTCTTCGGCGATGGTTTCGGCGGTCGCCTTCGATTCCATCGCGTTCTTCATCAGCGATTGCAAGACCGGAACCAGAGTCTGCGCTTCTTCCAGTGAAAAGGTCTTCATCCCTTTCTCCTTCTATTGCCCTTGTATCTCCAGCATACGTCCCAGCGCCACGCGCGACCAATGTTTAATGTCGTCGGCGACCCGGATGCGGTTGACCACGTTTCCCTCGACCATGTTCTCCAGCGCCCACGCCAGATGCTGCGGCGAGATGCGAAACATGGTGGTGCAGAGACAGCCGGAGTCGTCGAGCGTGATGACCTTTTTGCCGAGTGGGGCGAATCGCTTCCCCAGCCGGTTGACCAGGTGAATTTCCGTGCCGACGGCAAACATGGAGCCCGCAGGTGCATCTTCAATAATTTTGATCAGCCGCTCTGTGGAACCGATGGCGTCGGCCTTCTGGCAGACCTCCAGACGGCACTCGGGATGCACGATGACTTGAATGCCCGGATAGGCCGCGCGAACTTTGTCTGCGTGTTCCGGCAGAAAGCGCTGGTGGACCGAGCAATGTCCCTTCCAAAGAATGATGCGCGCCGAGCGCAGGCGGTCGGGAGTGAGTCCTCCGTTGATCTGGTACGGGTCCCAAACCACCGTCTCCGACAGCGGAATGCCCATGCCGTGTGCTGTGTTGCGGCCTAAATGTTGGTCCGGAAGGAAAAGAATGCGTTTCGCTCGAGCGAAGGCCCAGTTGAACGCCGCCTTCGCGTTGGAGGATGTGCAGACCAGCCCACCGCGCTCGCCGCAAAATGCCTTGATCGCCGCAGTGGAATTCATATAGGTCAGAGGCAACAGCCCGCCTGCAGCGGGAGAATCGAGGCCGGCGGCCTGCAGCCTGGACCAGCACTCTTCCACTTGCGAGATGTCTGCCATGTCCGCCATGGAGCAACCGGCATTCAGATCCGGAAGCACCACTTGCTGGTACGGTTGAGCGAGAATATCGGCGCTCTCCGCCATGAAATGCACGCCGCAGAAAAGAATATAGCGGCTGCTGGACTCGGAGGCGATTTTGGATAGCTTGTAGGAGTCGCCGGTAAAATCGGCAAAGCGGATCACTTCGTCGCGCTGATAATGGTGCCCGAGGACCAGCGCATCTTTGCCGAGTTTGGCGCGCGCAGAAGCGATGCGGGCATCCATCGTATGGTCCGGCATTGCCAGGTAATCGTCGAGGGAACGGCTATCCTGCAGATGTTCCACAGGCGCATCGAGTACGGATTCGAGTAAAGTAGCCACTTTATTCCGCCTTCAGTTCCGCGCCGGTTCGAAGGCCGCAGAACGGGGATGTTGAAAGCATTTCCTGTTGCATGTTGCAGTGGACTCACTGCGATCCGGCTTGCACCGGAAAACCCAGCCCACGGGGATGTTGCAACACTTATTGGACGTCTCTATCTGAAGACCGGTTCATCCAGACAGCTACTTCCTTTCATCCAATTGTAATATGTCTGTGGCCGCAAACAATCTTTATCCACGGCGCAGCCGTACTATCCATGAATGCGGCCCCAATTGTTTGTTCGCCACGCCACTGAGTATGATGGAATCCGATGAGTCTGCCCGATACAGTTTTTATCTTCGTTTTGGCCCTGATCATCTTCGGGCCGAAAAAGCTGCCTGAAATCGGGCGGCAGATTGGCCGCCTGGTCGGGGAGTTCCGGCGCGCCAGCAATGAGTTCAAGTTTCAGATTGAGGAAGAACTTCGCCAGGCCGACCGCACCGATACTCCAAAGACACAAAATACGATTGCCGCGCCCGGAAAAACCGGCTCTCCGGAAGATGCGGACCTTTCACTTACTGACGTGCAGACGGACGATCTACAAAACGAATTCAGCCTGAGCGACAGTGTGGCCGCAGGACAGCGCCCCAATCCAGATGCCATGCAGGAAGTCGTGGACAGCACTTCCGTTCACGAGCCGGAGGGAGAATGGGCCGGCCACGAAGTCTTTGCTGAGTCTAAAATGCCGGTGTCGCTGGCGACCATCACTGCCGCCGTGGGCGCACAGGCGCGCAAGACGGCACCCTATGTACCCGTAGCGGAAGTTGCAACCCCACCTGCAGCCGCGGAATCAACCGCAGTGCCAGCGCCGGAGGAAGCGCACCGGCAAAACGGTTCTTCCAGTGACGCTCCTCCGGTCTCTCTTCCTGAACATTCTGCTTCCCCGGAGGCGGAAATCCATCATGGTTGATCTGCTGGACCGCGCCCGCACCGCAGTGGGCGAACGAGCGGAACTGCCCGGCATGAGCCTGCTGGACCACCTGCAGGAGTTGCGCAAGCGGCTGGTATACTCCATTCTTTCGATTGCGGTCGGGTTCTTTGTCGCCTACGGATTTCATCAGCGCATCTCTGGAATGATGATCCAGCCGATCACACGGGCGCTCAGTGCGCACCATCTGGACACGCGACTGGTCTATCTCAACCCTGTGGACCCCTTCAATTTTTATTTGAAGATCGGCATCTTCGGCGGCATCATTCTGGCGGCACCTTTTATTTTGTATCAGGTATGGCTTTTCATCGCTCCAGGCCTGTACCAAAGCGAGCGCCGGTACGTTGTGCCTTTCATGGCGGCCACCATTGGCCTGTTCCTTGCCGGGGCGTTCTTCGGCTATCGCTATGTCTATCCTGGCGCGCTCGAATTTTTGATTGGCTACGGCGAACAGTTTCGGCCCATGGTCACGATTGGCGAATATACCGAGCTTTTTCTGACCGTAATCCTCGGCCTCGGAATTATCTTTGAGCTGCCGATCCTGGTCTTTTTTCTGGCGCTCTTCGGCATCGTCAACTCGCGATGGCTCTGGAAAAATATTCGCTACGCCGTCCTTGTCATCTTTATTGTCGCTGGGATCATCACGCCCACGCCGGACATTCTGACCATGTGCGTGTTCGCCGCGCCTATGCTGCTGCTCTACCTCATCAGCATAGGAGTGGCACACATGGTGCATCCGGAGCATCGCAACAAAAAGAAACAGCAGGAGGCCTGATGCGCCATCGCCGCAATCTCTGGACGATTCTCCTGGGCCTGCTTGTATGCGTCGGTGGCGTTTCGGCCTATGCTGCAACGGCGCAAAACGGTCACACCGCCCATTTGCAGTTTGACGGCGCAAGGGCCTATCGATATACCCAGCAGTTTGTCGCCTGCGGACCGCGCTGGATCGGCAGTCCAGGACATCTCTGCGCGGAAAACTTCCTGAAAAAGCAGTTCGCCAAAGACGATCTGGAAGAGGACACCTTCACCACGCAGACGCCAGCAGGCCCGATGACCATGCACAACTTCATCGTGAAGTTTCCCGGCAAGAAAGATGGCGTAATCGTCTTCGCCTCGCACTATGAGACGAATTATCCCTTGCGCAATATCAATTTTGTCGGCGCGAACGACGGCGGGTCGACGACCGGCTTTCTTATCGAGTTGGCCAATTACCTGCGCGTCCATAAGCAGGAAGGCTACAGCGTCTGGCTGGTGTTTTTCGACGGCGAAGAAGCGATCCAGCAATGGTCTGCTTCGGATTCGCTCTATGGCAGCCGCCATCTGGCCGCCAAGTGGGACCGCGACGGCACACTCAAGCGCATCAAGGCGTTCTTCATCATGGACATGATCGGAGACAAGTCGCTCGACATCGTCCGCGACCAGAACTCCACGCCGGCGTTGCTGGATTTGGTCTATGATGCGGCGAAAAAGGAAGGCGATCAGTCATATTTTTTCGTCGACTCTAATGGG
>JAJZDO010001093.1 GCA_021805955.1 Acidobacteriota bacterium | reverse complement strand
AAGGCTGTATCCCAATCTCCCAGTTCCCGGAAAATTGGATCGACCAGTACGTTCGCCGTAGCGTAGAGTTCCACGACCTCGCTGGCCAGAAGGTAGCGCGCCATGTCAAAGTCATGAATCGTCATGTCCAGGAACATCCCGCCGGACGAGCGAATGTAATCGGCAGGTGGCGGCCCGGGGTCTCTGCTTGTGATTCTCAATAATTGAGGATCGCCTACCTTGCCATCTTGGACCGTCTCGCGCACCTTTAGAAAATTGCTATCGTAGCGGCGATTGAATCCAACCATGAGCTGGACGCCATGCTTTTCCACGACCTTGCCGATCGCAGCGATCTTTTCCAGAGACAGTTCCAGCGGCTTCTCGCAAAAGATATGTTTTCCCGCAGCGGCGGCATCGAGAATGATTTGATAGTGTGTGCTGGTCGGCGTGCAGATCGCAATCGCATCCACCTCCGGCATTTCGAGAACCTGCTTGTAGTCGGTGAATGTTTTCGTGACGTTGAGCTCCGAGGCCAAGGCCAGCAGCGGCTCGGAAAAAGTGTCGGACAGCGCGACGACTTTCGTTCCGGGTACTCGATTCACGAGGTTTTCCGCGTGGATTTTACCGATTCGACCCACCCCAAGAACGGCAAACCGCAGCGATTGTGACGACATAATCCAGCCTTTCTAAGGTACAAAGATCGATCGCGGAAGCTGTTACGCTCCAGCGCCTGATTTTTGATGGTTTGTGGAGATTGCATCGGCAGAAGATCTTGGAGGAACGGTCGACTTCCTGACGATCAACTCGCCTCGCATCGATATAAACCGCTCCGGGCTATTGCCGGACAGCAATTGAAATAGCGTTCCCGCTGCCAGGCGACCCATCTCGTGCTTTGGCTGCCGGATGGTGGTAAGGGCGGGTTCCGCATAGGACGAGAGAAGAAGGTCGTCGAGGCCTACGACGGAAAGGTCGGAAGGAATCGCCAATCCATGCTCCCTGGCGGCACACATGGCGCCGAAGGCGCTCATATCGTTGAAGCAAAACAGCGCGGTGGGTGGATTGGCGAGAGCCAGCAAACGAGCGGTGGCACTCTTGGCGTTTTCAGGCCCGCCATTGCCATGCACCACCAATTCCGGATCGAAACCGATATCGACCTCCTCCAGCGCACTTCGATAGCCGGCGAAGCGTTGCGTATCCGCCTGCAGGCCAAACTGGTTGCCAAGGTAGCCGATGCGTTTATGTCCCAACTGCACCAGATGTCGCGTAGCTTGCAACCCGGCGTTGTGGTTGTCGATGGTGACCGAGAACATGTCGTCGTCCGGATGATGACTGTTGATAAAAATGATGGGCACTTTCATGTCCGCGAGCATCGGTCGGTACAAGGAGCCCACGCGAGAGGAACTGACCAAAATGCCGTCGACCCGCCGTTCATAAAACGATTGGACGGCGAGCATTTCCCGGTTGGGATCCGAATGGCATGTGGCCAGCAGAAGGGAGTAGCCGTGCGTGAGTGCAATTTCCTCAATACCGCTGACGATCTCGGCATTGAATGGGTCTGCGATACTGGTGACCACGACGCCGATCGTATCGGTTCGCCTGTTGACCAGGCTTCGCCCGACAGCGCTGACTCTGTAGCCTTTTTCCTGTGCAATCGTGCGGATACGCAGGCTGGTTTCAGGATTTACCAGCGGACTGTTGCGAAGGGCCCGGGAGACAGTAGAATGCGAAACGTCGGCTGCACGGGCGATGTCTTTAATGGAGATCATTGCACACGTGTTCATACTAAAATGACATAGATTGCAAGTCAATGGGGGCTGCTAATTCTGCCTGAATGGGGCGCTGGGCGAGTCCTCTGTTTCCAGCCTGGATTTGGTTTGTTGGCCTAAGCCCGGATATCATCGACATACATGATTGGAAAGATGAAGGCGGCCTAGATGGATGTTGTCGGTGTTGGATTGAATGCTACGGATACGGTGATTCCTCTCGCGCACTGTCCGTTGTCCGGTTCCAAAGTTGAGTTTCGCTCTGCCAGCGTATTGCTGGGCGGCCAGGTTGCCAGTTCGATCGTGGCATGTCAGCAATGGGGTTTGCGCACGCGGTATGTCGGAAAGCTGGGTGACGACAACGCAGCCGACCTGCATCGAGCGGAATTCTTAAGGTTGGGAGTCGAGACCAGGATTCTCACCGCTCCAGGATGCGCCAGCCAGCAGGCCTTTATTCTGGTCGAAGACTCCGGCGAGCGAACCGTTCTGTGGAAGCGCGATGACCGCCTGACGCTGCGACCTGAGGAACTCAAGCGGGAATGGATTGTGGATGCCCGGGCGCTACACATTGACGGGCATGATACATCCGCGGCGATCACGGCGGCCCGGTGGGCTCGGGAGGCTGGCATTCCCGTAATCGCCGACCTGGATAAGCTCTATCCGGGCGTGATGCCATTGCTGGATGTGATTGACTACCTGATCGTGTGCAGGGACCTTCCGGAGCAACTGACAGGGGAACCCGATCTGAGAAAGTCTCTGGTGGAGATGCAGCGGCGATTCGGGTGCAAACTGGCATCTGCGACCATGGGCGAGGACGGTGTGCTGGCCTATGACGGCAAGCGATTGTATTATGCCCCGGCCTTTAGTATTGAGGCAGTCGACACAACCGGCGCGGGCGACATCTTTCGGGCCGGATTTGTGTACGCGCTGCTGCAGGGCTGGCCACTGGAACGGCAACTCGACTTCGCATGCGCTGCCGGTGCCCTGAACTGCACTGCCGTTGGCGCTCGCGGCGGCATTCAGTCGGTCGAACGCATCGAATCTTTGATGGCTACGGGGAAGCGTTGCGCGCCTTTTTTCGATGTTTCCGAGGTAGGGGTGCCCACGCTCTAGTGTCCTGAGTCTTAGATTCGTTAAAGAAATGTTTTCGACCTTGTATCAGGGCACGACTTCAGTCGTGCCGTAAATGGCGCAAAACAGATGGGCTTTAGCCCCTGAGTGCTGCTGTTCGAATCACTTCCATGAATCGAATTGTTGAATGAACTTCAGAGACAGGACTCTAGTGCGGATTGACAGTAGGTGTAGTTATTTGTGAAAGGGAGTCATTCTGAACGGAGCGTAGCGGAGTGAAGAATCCAGACGATATGCGCCTGGTCATTGCCGCCGTCACCCTCTGGATTCTTCGCGGAGTTAACCCTGAGCGTAGCCGAAGGGCTCAGAATGACTCCTTCCATTTTGATCGCAGTATCTGTAAATCCGCTCTAAAGACTTGCGAATTCGCGCAAGTAATTGCGACTGCCGACCGCACTTTTCAACGGATCGGCGTCCGGTAGAGTAGTGTCGATATCCTGCTCAAAAACGGCCCAGCCATCAAAGTTGGATTTTCCGAGCTCGCGAATTACGCCTACCAGGTCCACATCGCCTTTTCCAAGTTCACAGAAGACACCCCGACGAATGGCATCGAGATAGGGGATTTTGCCGCGACGCGCCTCGTTCAAAATGTTGACGTGAACATCCTTCAAATGCAGATGCCAGATGCGGGCCGCGTGTTCACGGGCGAATTGCACGGGATCTCCGCCGCCATAGAGATAGTGTCCCGTGTCGAGGCATATGCCTAGCAGAGAGGGATCCGTCAGGCTCAGTAGCTGAGCCACTTCCTCCGGTGTTTCAATATATGTGCCCGCATGATGATGAAATACGCTGCGCAGGCCCATGCCTTTCATAACGGTTGCGATTTCCGAAATGAGCGCCGCCGCATCCCGCCATTCAGTCTGGTTAAATCCGTCTTGCTTCCCGGCAGATCCGGCAATGTTCATGCGGCTGGTATTGAGCTCATCTGCAAGTACGACGAGCGGCGCGCCACAGGCCGCGAGTAAGTGTGCAACCTCCAGCGCCGAGCGCATCGCTTCCTGCTGCTTGGCGGGGTCCTTGAGCGGCAGGGGAACGAATGCTCCGATCAGCGAGAGGTTTCGCTTTTGCAGTTCCGCGCGAAGTGCTGCGGGGTCGGTTGGAAGAAAGCCATAGGGACCGAGTTCGGTGCCGACATAGCCAGCCTGCGCCATTTCGTCCAGGACCTCGGCGTAGGTTTGTTGCCGCGCCCAGCCTTCCACTTCGAGAATCCCCCAGCTAACGGGGGCAGTCGCAATGCGTATCGACATGTGTCTCCCTATCGAGTGTTCTCTCGATTTTTCAGATTAAAACTGCCGGGACCAGTTTTTAGGCCAGCGCTCGATGGTCACTTTCTTGTCGGTGTAGAACTCGATAGCATCCCGTCCCTGGGCATGCATGACGCCGAAAAAGCTGCTCTTCCATCCGCTGAAGGGGAAGTATGCCATGGGAGCGGCGACGCCGATGTTGATGCCGACATTGCCGGTGGAAACGGATTTTCTGAACTGACGCGCAGCCGCGCCGCTCGAAGTGAAAATGGACGCCGCATTGCCATAAGGGCTGCGCGCAATCAGTTCGATTGCCTCTTCCACCGTGTTGAGATGAACCGGGGAACGAATTCT
>JAJZDO010000029.1 GCA_021805955.1 Acidobacteriota bacterium | reverse complement strand
CGGGGCAAGAATCTGTTGGCCATAGGCAAGAACGCAGCCCGGCGAAAGTGGACGGGTTTCCCCCAGAAACTGCGGTGGACGGCCCGTTCCCTTTGCCGCTTGCGGGTTGGTGACACCCCACTCTGCCCAGTAGTCGCCCCGGCCAATGCAGGCAGGATTGTCCCCCTTTTTCTGCGCGTCATAGAAAGCTGTCAGCACATTGCATGCAACATCCAAATAGTGCTGCTGGCCGGTCTCGCTTGCCAGGACGGCCAAACCATACACCGCCAGTGGCGCTTCGCCGATCGCTCCCCGAATCTCACCCTTGGCCCCAAACGTGTAGTAGAGCGCCCGATTCAGAGGCCCCACCACTTCCTGCTTCTTTGTAACGGCGTAGTAGTTTGCAAGGGCCATAATCGCGTGTTCAACAAAACCCTCCTCCTGTGGAGCCTGAAGGTTCCCCATGAATGCCAACCAGCTACCATTGGGCCGTTGCAGCTTAAGAAACGCCTGTACTGGAGCTTCGGCTGCGTTGAGGTATTCTTGCTGGCCTGTGTATTCGTAAAATTGGCACATCATGTGGAGATAGACGGAGTCGGTGCGAGCATCCGTCTGTTCAAAATCAATCTTCGTGTGTAACAGATTCTTTCCACACTGGCCCACCCAATCCTGCACCACCGGATCGCCGCTCACGCCCGACCAGACGAGTGTGCCCCAAAGCCAGGAATGGTCCGGTTCCCCGGCCGCTGCTGTTGCAACATAACAGTGCCCGTAGCTGTGGGTCCACATTCCCCAATGCGGGTGGTGCTTGATGTCGACATCCAGCAGATGGCGCGCGACAATCTCAATCCGTTCCCACGCGACGGGATCGCTTGTTCTGTAGTAGTAGAGGAGCAGTCCCAATAATTGGTCCCTCTCATTGTTTTGCCAATAGCCTTCGCGGGGCATTTCTCCCAATGCTCCCCATTTCGTTCCCGGACCGCAGAGATAGTCGGTGGCGGCGGTGAAATACCTCCAGTCGCCGTAATCAAACTTGCCGTAGCACTTCATGGCGTCAATATTGCGATTCAGCCATCCGTAGCAGCCCTTGTATAACTGCTCGTAAATAGGAAATTTCTTGCTGTCGAGCGGAGAGAAAAGGCCAAGAGCTTCCGTTGTTGCCACATATTCTGGATCGAGGTGACCTCGTACAGACTGCAGGCTCTTGCTCCACCACTTCGTCTCGAATGTCGGATTAGGACCTTTCCCTCCCCATACGCTCAGCACGATCTCCTGCGTCTTCGCCAGCCCCTGCACCGCATCCAGACATTTCTCCTGCTCATTCACAAACGCAATGTATGGATGCGGCATCACCGGCGTGTATTTCGTTTTGACATAGCGTTGCTGTCCGTCCGGATTCGCCGGCAGGATCGGCTTGCTCAGCAAGTGCTTCATTGCCCGCTCCGGCCACAGACCCACGCTCAACATCCCATCCTGCAACTCAATCTCGTTCGGGTATTCCTCCCAGAAGTTCGGCACCCAGACGCCCAGACACCTGTCCTTGTTCTCGACATACAGCCATCCCGGACAGTGCTCTCCGTTGCAACCTCCGCTCGCCAGATTCTGAATTCGCCCGTCTGGATTGTGCTTCTTCGCCCAGTACCAGTTGTGGTCTTCCTGCAGCAGGTACACGGGCCAGTCCTTTACATACGGCCCGTCAAACACACCCTGCTCACATCCAAACACCAATCGCTTTGGTGCAAAGTCATACGGAAACATCACCCGAATGTCCCGTATTTGTTCCGATGGATTTTCCGTGGCATTGATCCACGTAAGTTTTACGTGCGCCTCGCCTCGTTTTCGATACACCGTCCACCGCGCAATGTAATCGAACAAGCCCTCCCCATCCTCCGCGCGGCACTTGCCTTCCACCCGAATCGAGGCCCGCACAGGTCCCCGTTCTTCGATCACCACCACCCGGCTCTGTCCCGCCAGCGAGGCTCGGAAGTTCCGGCCGTCATGCCGCGTAAGGACCAGATCGGCTGCACCCGCCCCCTTCACCACGGCTTCCATCTTTCCGTCCCCTCCCGGCGCGCCGATTTCCTCGATCCAGCCGCTGCCTGAACGCGCCATCTTCACCTGGACTTCTCCGCTGTCCATGACCACCTGCCCGTTCTCTTCCCGTACCATCTCAAGTCCGGAAATCCCTTTCCCTTGCCGCAGCACGTAAATCCCAGGCCCCGCCTCCGCCTCGAAAACCACCGACAGCCATCGCACGCTTCCGTCCGGCCACTTCATTCCTGGCCGCATCTGCGCCAACACTGCTTTCCCGGCTGGCGAATACACGGCCCACGCCGCGCTGTCCCGCACTTTCCCCCGCGCAAAGGGCACACTCGTTTCCACCGGAGCCCCCAGCGGCGGCGCGCCCACTGGTCCCTTCACATGGATTCGAATCCGTCCATCTTCCCCTGCCTCTGCGGATTCCTCAGCCGCGGCTTCGCCCGGTATCGGTGCCGCTGCCACTTCCGCGCTACCCGGCATGATCGATCCCACAGACAACGCCACACCGGCCCCGATCGTCCTACCCAAAAAGTCGCGCCGAGTGTACTGTCCTGGCTTCTCGATCATCTCGATCCTCCTTGTGATAGAACATGAAACAACGCGCCGGACCAGCCGCCATTGCGATCTTCAAGGGCAGCGACCATCCGGAACGGGCCCTGAGAAAGAAGAGGAAGCGTGCGGGCCAAGATGATTTCCGCGCCAGAGTTGCACCGAATTAACAAAAAGGGCCGCCTCCTCACTTCCCCGCATGCTGACCATAAAGACTCACCAATTCGTCGGCGCGCACGGGAACATAGTTACTTCCAAGCTGTTGCGCGATAGTTTGAGCCATGCCCATTTCAGTCAGCCAATTGGCAAGAAACACATACATAAAAGCGGGACGTGCCGGCGGGGTCCATCGTCGGATATCATCCACCATAAAATCAACTGCGGACTGCCGGGCCCACGGAGTGAAGGTGAACGAGCCCGGAGAATCGTTGACGGCCCGGAACCATGGGATTCCATCCACGGTGGAAGTCTGGTTCGCGAGCGTGGTTTCGTGGCTGCGCGAATAGTTGGCAAAAATTCCATTCACCCCGCGCATGCCGGCGAACATGTCCATCCGTTTCGGCTCCATCTCCGAATACACTGCAAGGACCTTGCTATCCAGCCTGGCAAGGTATTTTTCTGACAGCTCGATATATTCTCGCCAGATTTTCTCGCGCAGTTCAGAGGGGTAGTTCGCTGCGTAATCGTCCTCGTGAATATACCCCACCCCAGACAGCGCATTCACAAAGTAGTCCCCTGGGCGGGCGTGCTTGTAGTAGTAGTCCAGGATGTCGGGCTGGCCATCGATCGCGGTCGGCCCTATCTGCCAGCCCATCGGGACCGTACCGTGCTTCGGATCGTCAAAAAGCTTCCGGTAGTATTGGCGCTGAAAATTCCATCCGTCGCCGTCCGACCGTATGAATGCGTAATAGACCTTGTCCCGGTGCAGCACTGTTTGTTGGGTGGCCTGTTTCAAAGTTGCTGTCGTCCCCGAGTGAACCGAAAGGTTCCCCACAGTGGGCGAAAAGCCATCGTAGGCGGTACAAACAGTAAATTTGGCACACTGGCTCGCCAGCTGTACGCCGGGTCCCTCCCCGATTCCTCCTTGCTTGTATCCGCTGGACGGCCAGCCCAGACACGGGATGTTCGGCGGCCATCGCATCATGATTTGACGAGCGAACTCCTTGTCTTCCGTGGGAGATGCCGCCGGACTTGTTTCCGCATCATCACGGCCAGAAATCCAAAGAATGGGAATTTTGAATTCAACCAGATAGTCCCGAAGCGCGGTTTCGTGTGGGTCAAGAATCGCAATAGCCTGCTGTGAAAGCTGATCCCCAATTTCACGATAGGCCCATCGGTACGCGTCCAGGTCTTTCTTCCAGCCGAATGAGTGCAGGTCCATGCCCATTTCGCTCGAATCTGGAGATCTCCCCATCGGCAAGTTGAATTGCTCTGCAAGGTCGGGCGTGGCGACCAATCCTCCGCGGACCGCTGCCAGCATGGTGGCCACGTTGACGCTTGCAGGCACTGCGGGATCGGTCACGAACATTCGATCCACTTCCAGCAAGAACCGTTCGAACAGTTCTCCTATACCAATCCATCGAACACTCTTTACATCACCGCGTTCCTGCAGCCACTCCAGCCAAAGTTCGTCATAGCGATCATGGATCAGATACAGACGCGGCTGTGATCGGTTCACAATGCCCTGAAGGCACGATAATGTGAGTTCCAAATCCCAGGCCCGCGTGGTGATGTCCCCCATACGAAATGCAAACAGCGTCTTCGCCGGAGGAGCGGACTTGGGACACACCTGCACCGACCCATTGTTCGTTCTCTCCTCTGGCCAGCCAACCAAAGTGCTGCCCAACGCGAGAGCGGAAACCTGAATAAACCTTCTTCTGTTGATGGGTGCGTTCATCATTTATGGAT
>JAJZDO010000890.1 GCA_021805955.1 Acidobacteriota bacterium | reverse complement strand
GAACACGTCACTGGTCTGCTACTCCCCTACCTTGAGAGTAAACCGTGTGCCTCTGTCTCAAAAATCCTCAGGCACAAAAACCAGCTTGCACTGGTAGACACAGCAGTTGCATGAGAGTATGCTTCATCGTTCCTGAGTAGACTCCCGATGAGCGTACTGAGCGTTCCAGCAGTTCTGCTCTTTGGCTGGATCGCCCAGGATGAAAACGGATATGTGCTGAACCATCTCGACGTAGGAGGATCCTTATGTCATCGATACGAATGATTTCGGCAATGGCAACTGTCTCGGCGCTCCTGGTTCTCTCTGGCTGCGGGCGTCACTCTACCTCTGAGGTCTACTATCTCGTTTCCGCCAACCTCTCTTTGCCATACTGGAAGACGGCGGCAGCAGGTTTCAACCAGTCAGCGGTCCGTTATCACGTAACCGGTCGCGTCGTTGGGCCTGACAGCTATGATCCACAGGCGGAACTGAAAGCATTGCAGCAGGCGATTGCTGCCAAACCAGCAGGCATTCTCATCTCGGTAGCCGATGAAGCGCTCCTGAAACCTGCAATCGACAGTGCGGTCAACGACGACATCCCCGTCATCACCATGGATTCCGATGCACCGAGCAGTCATCGCCTGTTTTTTATTGGGACCAACAATCTGGCGGCTGGGCATCTGGGGGGCGAACGCGTTGTGGAGCGACTGGGTGGGCGTGGAAACGTCGTCTTCTTCACCATCACAGGCCAGCCGAATATGGATGATCGCCTGAAGGGCTACAAGGACGTCTTTGAACAACACCCGGAGATCAAGATACTGGATGTGGTCAACATCAAGGGTGACTCCCGGAACGCCTTCGACAACGCGATGCAATATCTGAACCAGACAGGCCCAGCCAAAGTTTCCGCCTTTATTTGCCTGGAGGCTTCATCCGGAAAAGTGGTTGCGGATGCCGTGCGCCGACAGCATGCGACAGATCGAGTGGTCATCGCGATGGATGTGCAAGCGGATACGCTGAGTGAGATCAGAGATGGAGTGATCGAAGCAACCATTGCGCAAAAACCTTATACGATGGCTTATGTCGGGCTGCGCGAACTCGACATGATCTATCACGACAAGCCGAAGGAGTTTGCGCGGGATTACAGCGTCGATGCCTTTGCGCAATATCCGGTCTTCATCGACACCGGCACAGCACTGGTGGATAAGGTGAATGCCGATCTATACGCAAAAGACGCCGCCGAGCACCAGTAAATTGCGGCAAGCAAAGACCCTCCGAGAGCGCAATCACTCGCGGAGGGTCAAACTGCTGTCAGGGCTACTTCGCAACCCCATTGAGGACGCTATCCTGCTTCGCTAGCCGAGTGCGTGCGCTTTCCAGCTTCTTCTGCACTTTAGCCACCTCGGCGGAGTCAACATCGGCGGGTGCCGACTTGCTGAACTCCTGAAGCGAAATCTGCCACTGAGATGCAGCCAGGCGGATTCGTCCGGTTTTTTCGTAGAGATCGCCCAGATGGTCATGGACTGTCGGGTCTGTTCCCGAGCGTTCCACGGCCTTGCGCAGATATTCTTCGGCAGGTTCGTAATCACCCAGCTTGAAGTAAACCCATCCCAGAGAGTCCAGATAGGCCCCGTTCATCGGCTCCAGATCTACCGCCTTTCGGATGTACTTCAGCGCATCCGCATAACGATTGGTCTTGTCGGCAAGCATGAATCCCAAATTGTTCAAGGTTATCGCATTGTTTGGATCTATATCCAGCACTTTACGAAAGTCCTGCTCGGCCTGATCCAGGTGTTTTTGCTGTTCGGCAAGTGAGCCTTGCTGGAAGAGAACATTAGCTTTGTCTTCTTTCTTGGTTGCCAGCGGGGCAGCTTTTTCCAGAGCCTGCTCGGCCTCTTTCCAGTGGTGCTGGCGTGCTTCAATCTGTGAAATCTGCAGATAGACATCCATATCTGCGCTTGTGCCATTCAGCAGGCTGCGGGCAATCGAGATTGCCTCATCCAGTTTTCCCGTATCGCCCAGTTCCCAGGCAAGCAGCAGCTTCAGGTCGCGATCATTCGGATTCTCCGCCACAGCCTTGCGGCATGCCGCTGTCGCTTCATTAAACATCTTCGCATCGCGATATGTATCGACTTCTCCCTGATAGCCACGCTTGGCAAATTCACTCCCCATCGCAATCAGTTTTTGATAGGTTGCAATGGCATCCTGGGTCTTATTGTTTTCTTGATAGACCGCAGCCAAGCGCTCCAGGAAGACGCTGCGGTTGGCCTTTTCTTCCTGGGTGTATGCGCCGTTCGCATGGCTGGTTACATCCAGCATTTGTTTATAGGCGGCGATCGACTCATCGTAGCGCCCTAATACATCCAACAGCAGGCCCTCGTTGTAACCGGCTTCGAGTGAGTTCGGGTCCTTCGCCAGCGCTGCGCGCGCCGTTGCCAGGGCGTCGTCATATTTGCCCATACGCCGCTGAATCTCACAGATGCGGTTCAGAGTATTGACATCTTGCGGATTGGCTGTTGCCATATCCTGGAACTGCTTCAGCGCAGCATCCAATTGGTTGTCAGCCAGCAGCGCCTGAGCCAGTGCACGGTTCACATTCACATTGCCTGGATCCATCTTTGCTGCGCTTTGATAGGCGGCTATCGCCTTGCCGCGCTCTTTCAACTGTTCGTAAGTTGCGCCCAGAGCAAACTCAATCTGTGGAGTTCGCTGATCCTGTGGGACGGAAGCAAGCATGTCGGCTGAGCGCTGCGGGTCTCCATTCTGAGCATAGAGTCGCGCCAGGCTCATCACGACATCCTCTGAAGACGGCTCCAGGGAACGCGCCGTCTGGAATTCCGACTCTGCCTTGGTTGCGTCATGCTTGACCGTGTAAAGCTGGCCCAGAACCAAATGATTCTCGACGTTGTTCGGTTCCAGTGCGGCGATTTTACTGTACTCCTCAATCGCCAGGTCCACCATCTGCTCTGCGGGTGCAACCTGCGAAGCGGCATTCTGCTGCTCTCCGAGCGAGCGCAGATAGATGCTGCCCAGCACTTTATGGGCGTCCAGATTATTTGGGTCTTTCTGCACGATCGCCTGAGCTGTCTCAATTGCCTGGCGGATTCTTCCCGTGCGGAAGTAAAGTTCGGCAAGCTGGGCCGCCAGTTCAGGCGATTGTGGATCGGCGTTCAGAGCCAGCTTGAATTCTTCTTCGGCGCGAGTGGCATAATCCTGACGGCCGTAGTTGGTGGCCATCTCCTCGTAGGTATGCGCAAGGGCCGCATGGTAATAAGACGATGCTCGATCCGGAGTCGTCAGCGACGGTGTTGCGGATTTTGCAGCAGCGGCTGAAGTCGTTATCGCATCCGGTGTCTGCTTCGGTGCGGGTGAATGGGCAGGGGCAGTGGTCGAGGGAGTCGTGGCTTGTGCCGCTGCGCATATTCCCGTTGTGACCAGTGCTCCCAGTACCAAAGCGCGCAGGCTGCGCAGGGCTTGGTTGTTTACTCGATTCATCAGCACTCCCGGGCACTTGTGGTCTGCGCAATTCGGTTGCCACATCGCAGCTAAATTGCGCAGAACACCTTGCACCCCATCCTTTACTTGGACGATTGTATCCTTTCGGTGTTTCGTCGAATCCTTATTTCCGTGCAATCCTGATCTTTCAGTGGCGGAAATGCCGAATACCGGTGAACGCCATTGCCACGCCCAGCCTATCGGCTGCCGCAATCACTTCCGCGTCCCGAACCGACCCGCCGGGTTGAATGATCGCAGTTGCTCCCGCCTGGACCACAACCTCCAGACCGTCGGGGAACGGGAAAAATGCGTCGGAGGCAACTACACATCCCTCCAGCGCCAGAACCGCTTTCAGCGCGCCAAATCTTGCAGCATCCACCCGACTCATCTGTCCGGCGCCCACGCCAAGCGTCTGTCCGTCGCGAGCATAGACAATCGCGTTGGACTTCACGTGCTTGCAGATGCGCCAGGCAAAGAGCATGGCCGCAATCTCCTTCTGGGTGGGTTTGCGTTGCGTTACGACTTTCATATCTTCAGCCCCAATCCTGGCACAGTCGGCGTCCTGCACCAGTATCCCGCCGGAGATATGCTTGATCGTCATCCCGTCGGCTGCTGGAGTCACGCGCAGCACACGCAGATTCTTCTTCGCAGCAAAGACGGCCAACGCTTCCGGCGTGTAATCCGGCGCCGCGATTGCCTCTGTGAAGAGCTTGGCAATCTCTGCGGCTGCTTCGCCGTCTACGGTGTGGTTGATGCCAATCACTCCGCCGAATGCGCTGACTGGATCTGCGGCCAGCGCTTTTCCATAGGCATCTCGCACCGTCGCTCCTGTCGCTACGCCACATGGATTCGTATGCTTGATAATCGCCACCGTCGGCTCGGGAAACTCCTGCGCCAGCGCCCAGCAGGCATCCAGATCGACCAGATTATTAAAGCTTAGATCCTTACCTTGAAGCTGTTCGGCTCCGGCAATTCCTGTCTTCGTCCCATTGGAATAGAGCGCG
>JAJZDO010000044.1 GCA_021805955.1 Acidobacteriota bacterium | reverse complement strand
CAACTACTTTTCCGGTCTTCCGAGTAACAGCTAATGCAATTTGGATTCTGTGCTGGCACATATCAAAGTCAAAGCATCAACGCTGATTCCCAGCGGTGCATGAACTGGTATCCAGAGGCGATTGAAAGCGGCATGGGCAAAGGTGCCTTCGCGCTCTATCCAACGCCGGGGCTGAATCTGTTTGCTGAGACCGCAACTCCGGTGCGCGGCGGTCTGGAGATCAACGGAAGAGCGTTCTTTGTCGGCGGCTCAAGTCTGTGGGAAGTCACTTCGTCGGGAATCGCGACGAATCGTGGGAACGTCGGGAATGACGGCAACCCCGTATCGATGGCAACGAACGGGACAGCAGGCTATCAGATTGGCATTGTCTCGGCTGGGTCGCTGTATGTTTTCAATACGAAAACGAACACTTTGACGGGTCCGATAGGGAACATCCAAGGAACTCCCGTACAGTTGGTTTTCTGCGATGGATACGGCGTGGTGACGCTATCGAACTCGAACAAGTTTCAGGTTTCTTCGCTGGAAGACCTGACGACTTGGAATGCTTTGAGCGTTCAGCAGGTCGAAGTCTTTGCGGAGAACATCGCCGGAATCATTCAGGCGTTCCGGCAGTTGTGGATTTTTGGTCAGGACGGCCACACTCAGGTCTACTACAACTCAGGAGCGAACCCCTACACGCCGTTTGACGTGATTTCCGGAGCTTTCATGGAGGAAGGTCTTCATGCGCCCTGGTCTTTGGCGGTGGCCGACAATGCTCCATTCTGGCTGGGAGCGTATGTCACCGGAGGACCGATTGCGTGGCGGGCGAATGGTTACACGCCACAGAGAATTTCAAACCATGCAGTCGAAACGGCGTGGGCAACATATCCCAATCAAGGATCAGATGCAGTTGGCTATGCCTACGTAGATCAGGGCCATACGTTCTACGTGCTGAGATTCCCCAGCGCGAACGAAGGCAAAGGCGCAACATGGGTGTATGACGTGGCGACGCAGCAGTGGCATGAACGAGGCTACTGGAATGAAGGATCGTATTGGGCATCCCTGGCCGGGACGCATCTCTTTGCGTTCAACCAGCACCTTGTCGGCGACTGGCAGTCGGGCAACATCTACTCCATGTCGATCTACAACTATCAGGACAACGGCGCGCCGATTCGCAGGATGCGCCGCGCGCCGCATATCTCGACTGAACAGACGCGCATATTCCACGACTTCATGCAGATTGACGTTGAGGCTGGGGATGGGCCGATTCCTCCATTGACGGACGGAGCTGGGAACCCCGTAGGCCCGCAGGTTATGCTCAGGTGGTCCGATGATGGGGGGAGAACGTGGTCTAACGAGTACTGGACGAGCGCGGGACAGGCTGGAGAGTACCGTAAACGTGTCTACTGGAACCGGCTCGGACAGGCGCGTGATCGAGTTTATGAGATGGTGGTCACCGATCCGATTCCGTGGCGGATTGCAAATGCCTATCTGAAGGCCAGGCCCGGGTTCGACTATCCGATTCCGCGACTCGTCAAGCGTTATGCGGGGATGGCATGATGGCAAACACTGTTGCTCCATTCATGACGAACGTGAAGTACTTCGATTCCTCGACTCCGCATGGATTCAGCCAGTTTGGGTTTCTTCAGTTCAACAACCTGGTGAACGCGCAGAACACTCAGTCGCAGGTGTACGCAGGGACACATGCTCAGAGGCTTGCCAACTACCCAGCGGCGAACTACTCGAACGGCTCGCTGTTTTACGAGACTGACCGGCAGGTGTTCTATGTGGATATTCAATCGGTCTGGACGTATGCTTCCGGCATCATGCAGGCGACTCAGGCCAATCTTCCGGCAGACCTGTCGGCTCCCGACGAAGGGTTTTTGGTCGGAGTGACAGACTATGCTCACCTTTTGACTTGGACCGGAACGAAGTGGAATTGGGGGCCGGGAGAGGCCGGTTCGGGAATGATTCAGCCGTTCTCTTCGCTTCCGAGTGGATCTGGATGGCATGTGTGCGACGGCTCGACAGTGGATATGCTGCTATCAACGGGCCAGATTCAAGCTGTAGAAATTCCGGCAATTGGCAAGGATGGAGCGTATGGAAACCTTGTATCCTATTTCAGACAGTGAGGTAGCCCGATGCGGAAAGCGCTGATTTCTCTCCTGTTTTGCACGGCCATGAGTGCTCAGGTTGCCGTCACTCCGTACCGCAATGCGCGCGCCACGTTTGTTGATCCGAACGGCCTGCCGCTGGCGTCTGGATGCGTGTTTTTCTACGAGGGTGGAACCAATACCCCGCAGAACACATACACGGATTCGACTGGAAGCACACCAAACCCAAATCCTGTAATTCTTGACTCGACCGGAAGCGCGAATATCTGGCTTGGCCCTGAAACGTACAAGATTGCAGCATGGAGTTATGGTGGAACGAATTGTTCAACCGGTGTGCAGCAGTGGGTTGTCGATAACGTTCCGGGCAACTACTTTTTGAACGGCACGATCAACGGCGCAACGATCACAAATAGCACGATCAACAGCACGACCATCGGCGCATCCGTTCCTTCGACCGGAGTTTTTACCACTCTCACGGCCACCACGATCAACGGCACACTGAACGGGAATGCCTCTACGGCCACGTCGCTCGATGGAGGGTCTTTGGGGTCAATTCCATACCAGAGCGCAGCAAACACAACGGCCATGCTGGCGGGAAACACGGCTGCTACTGACGAAGTTCTCGTCTCACACGGAACTGGTAGCGCAGCCAACGCGCCGACTTTGACCAACTCCCCGGCCATCAGCGGATCGAATATCACTTCGCTGCCATCTTCGTCGGGAGCCTATCCAGCACTTTGTACTGGAACTCAGTTCTCGCAAGGCCTTTCACCTGGAAGCAACAATTGCGCCTCTCCGTCTTCGACAATTGGGCAGATTCACGTTACAACCGTCACGGCATCTGGAACTTTCACGATTCCCGCCGGTACATCGACTTCGACGCAGTTTGAGATATTCATTGTCGGAGGCGGGGGTTCGGGTGGTGGTGGTTCTTCTGGTGTGAGCGGATCGGGCGGCGGCGCTGGAGCGATGGCTCACGTTTTGGAAAGCGGCTGGACGGCTGGAAACACGATCACCGTGACCATCGGCGCGGGTGGAGTGGGAAGTGCAGGCGCAACGGGAACCGCTGGCGGATCATCTTCGATTGCCAGTGGAACGCAGACGATTACCACGGTGACGGCTGGCGGCGGCGGGGCAGGAATCGGGGGAGACACTCCGAACGCGAACTATGGTGGACCTGGAGGCACACCGACAAACGGTGATGCGCTGAGTACAAACGGAGGCGACGGTGGAACGGGAAACAGTTTCTCATCTTCTAACGGCGCGAGCGGCGGAGCTAGCTACTTCGGCGGAGGCGGAAGGGGATTCTACGGAGGAACGACGGGAAACGGATCGAACGGCGAAGCGTACGGTTCAGGCGGTGGTGGTGGCTCGTCAAATAGCTCAGCAGCAGGCGGAAACGGAGCGCCGGGAGTAGTGGAGATACGATGGATACAATGATTCAGATGATTCAAGATACGGCGGAAGAGCTTTTCGGACTCAGGCCGACCGAGGAGAAGGATTTCTCGTTTCTAGATTCCCTGGAATACACGGAGTTTTTGCTGGAAGTCGAAAAGCGATGCGGAAAGCAGCTTCCTGACGGCGTTTTCCCTGAAACCGTGAAGGAATTGGCCGAGGCGCTGGAGAAAATATGAGCCTAACCTGCCAATGCGAACGCTGGAAAGACATTCGGGACGAAATTCGTCCGCTGTACATCGAGCACTGGAAAGAAATGGGCCTCACCGGCTCCGAACTCCTTCTGGACGACCCGAAGTACGCACAAACCGATAATGAAGGAACGTTGCTGGTGGTGACGGCGCGGGATCGGGGAAAGCTTGTGGGGTACTTTATCAACTTCCTGTGCCGCCACCCGCACTATGACCTTTTCACGGCGGCGATGGACGTGTACTACCTTGATCCCCACTATCGAAGAGGCACGAACGGCCTTAAGTTGTTCTCGGAGATGGAAAAAGAGTGCAAAAAGCGCAAAGTTGGCCTTATGCTGGCTACAGCCCGAATGGATCGGTCGCCGGGCGCGCAGTCAATTTTCAGCATGTTGGGATGGGAAAACACGCGACTGGTCTTTGAAAAGAAGGTGAACTGATATGGCGGCAAGCATCGCACTGGCAGCAGGACTCGGAGCCGCTGGAAGCATCGGCGGAGGTCTTATCGGTGCCAATGCTGCTCAGAATGCGGCCAGTACACAGGCTTCGGCTGCCGAGCAAGCAGCCCAGCTTCAGGCTGAACTTGGACAGGAGCAGCTTGGATTTACCAACTACACCTACCAGCAGGGGCAGGCCAATCAGCAACCGTGGCTGAAAAGTGGGGCCAACGCTCTGTCGTCCCTCGACTATCTGATGGGCGTTGGACCAGGAGGCGGGAGCGCTCCGCAGCCTTCTGTTCCTTC
>JAJZDO010000398.1 GCA_021805955.1 Acidobacteriota bacterium | reverse complement strand
GGCTGGGCGGGAGGCAGTTTGTCTCTTTCGGCGGGAAAGCCCGTATCTATCCGTCTATCCCGTGCCGTATCAGCAACGAACAATCTTCTTCAGCAGCTCCGCGTCCACGATACGGCGTGTGGCATTCCGTGTATCGACCAGCAACTGCGACTGCTTCGCGATGGCCTCATAGTCGTAGTCGGAGTGATCGGTGGCAATCAATACGCAGTCGTACTCGCGAACCGTGTCGAGCGGTACTGAGGTCATGTTTAATGCATAGTGACGCCCATGTCCGACCGTGGGGAAATACGGGTCGTTGTACTCGACCAGAGCTCCCCGGCGGCGCAGTTGTTCAATCAAGGTGAGCGATGGAGACTCGCGCAGATCGTCGATGTCTTTCTTATAGGAAAGCCCCAGCACCAGGATTCGACTGCCCTTCAGCGGCTTGCTGCGTTCGTTCAAAGCAGCGGCAACCGACTCGACAACGTGGTACGGCATGGAGGTATTCACCTCGCCCGCCAGCTCAATAAAGCGGGTGCTGAAGTCCAGTTCCTTCGCCTTCCATGAAAGATAAAAAGGATCGATCGGGATACAGTGTCCGCCCAGTCCTGGACCGGGATAAAACGGCTGAAATCCAAATGGCTTGGTGGCCGCCGCATCGATGATTTCCCAGATGTCGAGATTCATCCGCAGGCATAGAAGCTTCAGCTCATTGACCAATGCGATATTGACACATCGATAAATATTCTCCAACAGCTTCGTCATCTCGGCCGCTGCCGGGCTGGAAACGCGAACAATCCGGTTGAAGATGTTGCCGTAAAATGCGGCTGCCAGGTCTCCGGACTCCTTCGTCGACGCTCCCACAACCTTGGGAATATCGCTGCGTTCCACCGTCACATTGCCCGGATCTTCGCGCTCCGGCGAATACGCGACATAAAAACATTTCGCCGGATCGAGACCCTCGCGGTAGCAACAAAGTCCCTCTGGATTGCCCGCCTCCAACAATGGAATCAGCACTTCTTCCGTGGTGCCCGGATAGGTCGTGCTTTCGAGAATGACCAATTGGCCGGCGCGAAGGTGTGGCGACAGCGAACGAGCGGTGTCTTCGATAAAGCGCAGGTCCGGCCCCTGGTGCTCGTCCAGCGGCGTCGGGACGCAGATGATAATCGCCTGCATCTTGCTGACTTCCGCATATTCTGCGCTAGCTTTGAATCCCGTCTCACGCAGTTGCACAATCTCTTCCGGCAGAATGCGTTGTATGTAGGAGGAGCCCGCGTTCAGCTTGTTGACCTTCGCGATGTCCACGTCAAATCCGGTCACCGGAAAACCGGCGCGGGCAAACAGCATCGCCAGCGGCAAGCCAACATATCCCAGACCCACGACACCCACCTGGCCCGTGCGATTCTGAATCGTCTGCATCAGCGAATCCACCATAGACTCCTCGATGGCCGCAGCTCCTGCGTGCTGGGGGGCTGCAGCGCTTTTCTCTTTCTTCAAATGTTCCATTGCAATTGTTTCTCCTCAGTTTTCCTTGGGCAAAATACCCTTTGCATCCAACAATCCCGCGTATATCTCTTTCATTCGCTTCTCTGCCCGTGCCAGGCTGAACCTCTCCACTCGCTGCCGCGCTACCTGGCCCAACTGCTGTCGCCGGGTTGCCGACCGTAGCTCCAGAATTGCCTCCGCCAGCGCCTCCGGATCGTCCGGTGGAACCAGAATTCCAGCCCCTTCCAGCGCTTCACGATTTCCCCCCACTTCGGTCGCGACACTTGCCAGTCCACTTGCCATATACTCCAGCAATGAGTTGGAAAATCCCTCTGCCAGAGAACTCAGCACGCCAATGTCCATTGCCGCCAGGTAGGGCAAAACATCTGTCTGCTGCCCGGCCAGGTGGATTCGATCTTCCAACCCGTAGTGTCGAATGCGTTCTACCACCTGAGCATACTGCTCTCCATCCCCCACCGCCAAAAATCGCATGCGCGGCTCTTTTTCCAGCACGATGCGCGCCGCGTCCACAAACTGATGGATGCCTTTGACCTCCCGGAAACAGGAAATGTTGCCGACCAGGATCTCATCCTCGGCTACTCCCAGCATCTGACGCGCATGGTCGCGCAGTTCATGTAACCGCGAGAACACAGCCAGATCGATGCCATTGTAGGCAACGTGCAATTTGCTTTGTGGCACGCCTTCCACGTCCCGGATGGTCTCCGCGGCAACTCGACTGTTTGCCAGGATGCAGTCCGTGAAGCGATTGGCCAAACGTTGAATCTGACGAATCACCGGCCCCATCCACTCATTTAAATTCCTGCGCGAGCCGATCACCACCGATACGCCAGCCAACCGGGCCAACCATGGCCCAATAAGATTGGCTTCGACAAAGAAGGTCTGTACCAGAGCGATCCGCTCACATCGCATCCAGCGAACCAGTTCCAAACATGAGTGCCACCCGGAAGCACGCAGCAGACTTCCAACACCGGCACAATAGACGGGACAGCCAGCTTGCTCCTCAGTCAACCATTCTGTTCCGCGCAACACGGCCAACCGCGGCTCATAACCCAGGCGGCTCGCCAGCTTAATCAGTTGCAGCACCTGCCGTTCCGTTCCCCCCTCGGCGATACCGCCAATCTCATCAATTAGAAAAAGAACGCGCGGCTTCAAAGCCGGCACTGTTACCGCGACTCCAGCGCTCACCTCGCGGACCTGCCTGACGACGGTTGCCACTTTTTCTCCTAATTATCTTGCCGTAGCCATTTGATGCCTGACCTTGTTGGCAGCGGCATCGAACCTGGTATCCGCCGCAGTCAGCTTTCGAATCACGCGGGCTGGCATACCTACAGCAACACTATTCGATGGAATCGGGCGGGTGACCACCGCGCCCGCGCCAATAATACAGTTGTCTCCAATATCTGCCATCACAATGGCCCGCGTGCCAATCCAGCAATCGCGTCCAATCCTGATTCTTTTCGGCCGAATATCGAACAAAGGATCGCATGGATCGTCGGACAGCGGATACTCGAAATACGGAGATTTGGCCGTCGCGTGCTGGTGAGCCCCGCTCAGCAGTTGAACGTCATCGGAAATAATGGTTCTGTCTCCAATGTCTACCAGTCCTACCTTGCTGTGCAGTCCTAGATACACATCCTGCCCGATGCGCACCCCAGAGTAGGCAAACAAAACTCCGAACTGCAAACACACATTCAGAGGACAGGATTCCAGAGTCCTTGCGTAGTATGCATTCCGCAGTATCCGGCCCAACCGTCCGGGTAATAGACTCAGCATTTCACTCTGTGCCACAAACCATACATCGCGCCCAGCCATGCGTCGAGAAACGATTTCAATCAGCCAGCACGGGGCCGTCGCAATCGCCCCTACTCCATACAGCACCGATTTCATTGTCTGGCGAAACATTCAAACACCTCTAAACGAGTAGATACAATATCGGGCAAACTGGATTCCCCGATAGCTATAGATCCTAGGATCCACAAAAAAAATGACCTGGGATGGAATCGCACATATCTCCATCCCAGACCAGTTGTATGTGTATCCACGTACACTGCGCGACGATCAGGATGATCATCGCCCCTCGTGGACCCTACCATTCGCGGCGTACGCTTTGCAGAGCCACGCAGGCAACTAAAACAATACCCGCAACCGCGGACGGAAGTAACATCAAGTTTAGTAGTGTCACGGAATCATTCCTTTCGTCAGCAACAACCTCTTGAAGAACGCTGCAGTGTTGGATACAAAACCCGTCGGCAATGCTATCGACCCTGCCCGTTCCACCACGGGCGGACCGTGGCAAAACGCACAAGGACTATCTGCCCGCAAACGCGCCCTCGACACTACGGCGTCAACTGTGGTGCACTTCTGCTAGTGCAATTGGGAGGCCGTTCTTCGAACCTATGTATCGGCGGTTGTTAGACAATGCCACAACCCATTCGCGGCTCAGAATGTGCACCCGATTGCACATTGCCAGAAGTGTTTTCCACCGCGTTACGTCCGTAACTACCCACGTCCGGGCTCCTACACCCTGTTTCTGCTTTATATCGAGGTTGGCATTCGGCTTGCAGTGATTACCAGCGGCATCCCCCCGGCCAGTCGGCGTCCGCTGTACGGAACGTGAAAGAGATAATGCAAAAAAAATGAAAGCCCTCAGCACCATTGTCGAACGGACGGGGATCGCATCTGTATTCCGGCGCACCATTGCTGGCCGCGGCGGCCTCATCCTGGCGCTCCATCGTGTCCTGCCAACCGAGGAGCAGAGCCTGTGCTACAACCCCCACCTGGTGCTGAGCGAAGCGGCATTCGTATCGCTGCTGCAGATGCTTCAACGGGACTACCATGTCGTCCCACTTGAGGATCTGCTGGCTGGTCCCACCGGCGAAGATGGTCATCCCAAAGTTGCCATTACCTTTGACGATGGTTGGGAAGATAACTACCGCGTTGCCTTTCCCCACCTGCTCTCTTACGGGATGCCAGCCACCATCTTCGCCTGTACCGGCCTGCTCAC
>JAJZDO010000091.1 GCA_021805955.1 Acidobacteriota bacterium | reverse complement strand
CAAGCTCGCCTCATGCCAATCAGCGGAGATACCGCGATCCTGAGCTTGATTAGCGTCGCCCTAGCGGCAGCGTTGATTGCCAGGTTTACGTTCCATAATTCCACGATAACGGATCGGCTGCTGCTGATTGGCATTGTGGGATCGAGCCTTCCCATCCTGTACGAACTTGCGCGAGAAATGATGCAGGGAAATTTCAGCGTCGATCTTCTTGCGGCCATTTCCATCGTTACGGCTGCGGTCCTGCATGAGTACTGGGTTGCGGCCATCGTGATTTTGATGCTTTCCGGCGGACAAACTCTGGAGACGTATGCGACGCGACGCGCCTCCTCTGTGCTGGGAGCGTTGGCCAAGCGCATGCCGGAAACAGCTCACAGGGTGGAAGCGGACGGAGCGGTGGTCGATGTTCCCAGCGGGCAGATCGCCGTGGGCGACCGACTCATGCTGTATCCGCACGAGCTGTGCGCGGTGGATGGAGTGGTGGCGAGCGGCCAGGGCAGCATGGATGAATCGTACTTAACCGGCGAGCCGTATCTGATGGAAAAGGCGCCGGGCACGACGGTGCTTTCGGGAGCGATCAATGGAAATTCCGCGCTGACAATTCTGGCGACGAAAATCGCCAGCGATTCGCGCTACGCGAAGATTGTCGAAGTGCTGCATGCGTCGGAAGAAGATCGGCCTGCGATTCGGCGGCTCGGCGATCGCATTGGAAGCTGGTACACGCCGCTTGCCGTTGCCATCGCGCTCGCGAGCTGGCTGCTGAGCGGGCATGCAGAGCGCTTTCTTGCCGTGCTTGTGATTGCCACCCCATGTCCGTTGCTGATTGCGATTCCAGTGGCGATTATCGGGGCGATTTCTGTGGGGGCGCGGTATGGCATCGTGATCAAAGATCCTTCCATCCTGGAAAAGCTGGACTTCTGTAAAACGCTGATTGTCGATAAGACGGGCACGTTGACGTATGGCGAGCCGAGTTTGACGGAGGCGATTCCGATTGGGACGCCGTCACGCACGGCGCTGCTGCAGTCCGCGGCCAGCCTGGAGCGCTACTCGAAACATCCGCTGGCAAAGGCTGTTTTAGAGGCCGCCAAGCGCGAGCAGATTCCACTGATGAACGTGGGAGATGTGTCGGAAGCGCCAGGCACGGGATTGACCGGACACATCGACGGGCACGCGTGGACGCTGACGGGTCGCGGCAAGCTCGGCAAAGAGGCCAAAAGCCAACTTCCGCCGACTGCGCCGGGGCTGGAGTGCGTGCTGCTGCGAGATGGCGAGCTGGCGGGGGTGCTGCGATTTTTGGATGAGCCACGCGGCGAGAGCCGACCGTTTCTTGCCCACCTTGGACCGAAGCACGCGATCACGGAAATTGTTCTGCTCTCCGGAGACCGTCCCACAGAGGTGGCGCTGTTTGCCAGCAGTATGGGGTTGACGCATGTGTATGGAGGGATGAGCCCGGAGCAGAAGCTGGCGAAGGTACGGGAACTGACGGCGGAGGCGCCGACGCTGTATTTGGGAGACGGCATCAATGACGCGCCGGCGATGATGGCTGCGACGGCGGGCGTGGCGCTGGGAGTGAATAGCGACATTACCACGGAAGCGGCGGGAGCGGTGATTCTGCAATCCTCGCTGGGCAGCGTGGATGAGCTGATGCATATTGGCCGTCGCATGCGACGGATTGCCCTGACCAGCGCGGTGGGAGGAATGCTGCTGAGCCTGGCGGGAATGTGCGCGGCGTCCCTGGGATATTTGACGCCGATTCAAGGCGCGATTTCGCAGGAGGTGATCGACTTGTTGTCGATCTTGAACTCGCTGCGGATGATTCTTCCCGTGGGACAACTGAGGGACTTTCATTTGCCGGCGTCAGAGGGAAAGCCATCTTAGGACGGCTCTGGCATGAGGCGAGCTTGCGCTGCAATTCTTTCCCGCTCAAGGCAAAAGAAGGCTTGAATGTGCTATTCGCCAAAAGCACGTAGGATGGGAAGCCAGAGGGGAAAGAGCTGTGCATTCCACCCTTCACAAAGGACGCGAAGGATGGAGCTTCCGCATCGAGGTCATTTAGAGGGTGGGAACCCGCCAACTTGACGACCTGATTCGTTGTTTAATGAAGGCTGGCAAGGAAAATGCCACCCCAGTCAGAAGCGCCGGTCCACTGGCGATGACGAGGACGACGACTTCAATTGAACTTCCGTGGCCGACCGTTTATTGCCGATTTGTCAGTTTTGCAGTGCGATATGTCAAACCTAATAGGAGATTCATTGTGAAGAAGATACCGCTGCTCGCGCTTATCGTAGGGACTTTGCTCAGTTTGTGGATCGGCGCGCCGTTGAGCGGACAGCCGGGAAGAAGAAAATTCGAACTGCAGGCTGTGTCTCCAAAGTTCTGGAAGTTATTCGACAAGGAGGCGAAGCTTACGGCAGTTGCGTCCGGTTTTGGATTTACCGAAGGGCCAGTGTGGGACAATGCCGGTTTTTTGTGGGTAAGCGATGAGACATTGAATAAAATTTTCAAAGTAGACCTGGCTACGGGTGAGAAGCAAGAGGTTATTTCCCTCGGCGACCCTGACGGCAATACATACGACAAGCAACACCGCCTTTTGGATTGTGCGAGCGTCTTGCGTGCAATTATTCGGCTATCGCCGGACGGAAAAACGTACCAAACCGTGGCAGATCGCTATGACGGGATGCGCTTCAATAGCCCCAACGATGTCGTGCTGGGGCCGGATGGCGCGATATATTTTACCGACCCTACCCTTGACCTGGTTGCAGGGCAAAAGCAGGAGATTCCGTTTCAAGGAGTCTATCGAATCTCAAGGGCCGGTCAGGTTCGGTTATTGACAAAAGACCTGACACAACCCAACGGACTCGCATTTTCTCCAAATGGGAAAAAGTTTTATGTAGACGATTCCGAACAGCGGAACATTCGGGTCTACGACTTCCTGCCTGGTGGAACGCTTGCCAATGGACGCATCTTTGGGGCAGAGAAAGGCGGCCCCAAAGAAGGTGTTCCTGATGGGATGAAGATCGACAAGAAAGGGAACATTTACGTCGTTGGTCCTAAAGGAATTTGGGTCTGGGATGCGGCTGGGAATCATCTTGGCACAGTTGTTGTTCCAGAGCAGCCAGCAAATCTGGCATGGGGAGGTAGGGGTTACACGACACTCTACATAACCGCATCAACCGCTGTGTATAAGATCCATACCAAGGCCCAAGGGTTTGTTCCTTATTTACCGAAGTAGCAAGGATGATGCAGGATCGAGCATTGACCGATGGGTGAGCGTTCAGTTGTTGTAGCGTGCGGCGGAACTACGTCGCTTTGGCCCTGCACGGGCGAAGGGAGAATCGCGTGAAGAAGATGATTTGGATCGCTGTGCTTGCATGCATGGTATTGGGGACATCGCCCGCTTTCGGTCAAGTGAAAATGACGCGAAAGCAAATTCTCTTTTATACGTCGGGTTGGAAGGGTGAACGCTTCCCGGATGGACGTCCTAAATTGCCGGATGATTTGCTGAAGCGCGCCGTGAATATGACAATTGAAGACGTATGGGATTTTTTGCGCTCTCATGGGTACGACAATCAATTTGAAGGCGGGTTGCAGGCCCTTCACCCTGATCGATCTTTTGCCGGTAGAGCGCTGACCGCGCAGTATATGCCTTTACGTCCGGACATGGCCGCAGCCATTGCTGCCGAGGGTAAGCAGGAGCAACGCGTGGGCGACACCAATTCGTGGCCTATCGCCGAACTTCAGCCAGGCGATGTGTATGTGGCCGATGGATTTGGAAAGATCCTCTTCGGTACCCTGATAGGGTCGAATCTCGGCAATGGAATTGCGGCGCGCAGTCACACGGGGTTCGTGTTCAACGCCGGGATAAGGGATCAGGAGGAAAACCGGGAGATCCCTAACTTCAATGGGCTCTATCGTGGTTATGATCCTTCGTACTGGAGGCAAATGGAACTGACGTCGATCAATGCTCCGATCCGTATTGGACGTGCGGTGGTATTACCGGGCGACCTGGTTCTGGCGAAGCCGGAGGGAGTTATCTTTATCCCTGCAATTCTGGCTGAAGCTGCTATCAGTTCCGCAGAATTTACAGCGCTGCAAGACGCGTTCAATTTTAAACTCAATCATGAGGGCAAGAACGGCGCGCAATTTGAGGGAGGGTGGACTCCGCAGAAATACGACGCCTTTGTAAAATGGATTGATGCTCATCCCAAGATGTTGAAGATGCCGCGCAGCGAGTTCGATGCAATGGTAGCCAAAGGGAAGCAGCCTCCTTCTGCCCGATAGCGGATTCACAGCCGGTGTAGTTGATGGTGGGAGAGAGTCATTCTGAACCCTTCGACTTCGCTCAGGGCAGGCTCCGCACTGCGCAGTGAAGAATCATATAATCTAGCTATTTACTTGACGCCACCAGACGCAATGGGTTGTGGTCTCACCAGTTTTGCAAACGGAATTGGCTCCATCTGAACGGCTTGTTGCGCCCATCGATAGAATAGTTTGC
>JAJZDO010000863.1 GCA_021805955.1 Acidobacteriota bacterium | reverse complement strand
CGTGCGGTGTTTTCGATTGGATTGGAAGGTGCGCTGACGCCAGCGATGAGGCCGGGAGCGTCCGGGGCAATTTCCGGCAGCGGGCCTTCCAGAGCGATCTTCAAGACTTCGTCCATCTGATCGACAAAATGCATTTTCATGCTGGACTTCAAATTGTCGGGGACTTCGGCGAGATCGTTTTTATTTTCGATCGGCAGAATGACTTCAAACACACCGGCACGATGGGCGGCGAGCAGCTTTTCTTTGAGGCCGCCGATGGGCAGGACCTTGCCACGCAGAGTGATTTCGCCGGTCATGGCGACATCGCGGCGCACCGGAATGCGCGTGAGGGCGCTGGCGAGTGCCGTGGCGAGGGTGATGCCGGCGGAGGGACCGTCCTTGGGAATGGCACCCTCCGGAACGTGGACGTGGATGTCGAGGCTGCGGTAGAAGTCGCGGCCGAGGCCGAGATGGTGCGCGCGGCTGCGAATGTAGGAGAGGGCGGCCTGCGCCGATTCCTGCATGACTTCTCCCAGTTGCCCGGTGAGCGTCAACTTGCCTTTGCCGTCGAGAACCTGGACTTCCGTGGAGAGGATGCTGCCGCCGACTTCGGTCCATGCCAGTCCGGTGACCAGGCCAACTTCGTTCGATTCGTGGACCTGGGAGTGGCGGACTTTGGGAAGCCCCAGGAATTCCTGCAGATTCTCCGGCGTGATTTCTTCCTTGTGCTTGGGGCCATTTTTTACGATACGGCGGGCGACTTTGCGGCAGACGTTGCCGATCTCGCGTTCGAGATTGCGAACGCCCGCTTCCCGCGTGTAGGAACGGATGATTTCCCGCAGCGCTTCATCGTGGAAGATCAGATTTTTTTCGTCGAGGCCGGTCTGTTCCCGCTGCTTGCGCAATAGATACTGCTTGGCGATCTCGACCTTCTCATCCTCGGTGTAGCCGTGGAGGCGCAGGATTTCCATGCGGTCCTGCAGGGCGGCTGGAATGGTGTGCAGGACATTGGCCGTGGCGACGAACAGCACCTGCGACAGGTCGTATTCCACGTCGAGGTAATGATCCTGGAAGGTGGAATTTTGTTCAGGGTCCAGGACTTCGAGCAGCGCGGAAGCGGGATCGCCGCGAAAATCGGAGGCCATCTTGTCGATTTCATCCAGCATGAAGACGGGGTTCTTGGTGCCGGCCTTCTTCATGGATTGCAGAATCTGTCCGGGCATGGCTCCGATGTATGTGCGCCGGTGGCCGCGAATTTCGGCTTCATCGCGCACGCCGCCGAGCGACATGCGAACGAATTTGCGGCCCGTGGCTTTGGCAATCGACATTCCCAGCGAGGTCTTGCCGACGCCCGGAGGTCCGACAAAGCAGAGGATCGAGCCTTTCGGATTCTTGACCAACTGGCGAACGGCGAGGAATTCGAGGATGCGTTCCTTGATTTTTTCCAGGCCGTAGTGGTCGGTGTTGAGAATTTTTTCGGCGTGGTCGATGGAGCGAATTTCCTTGGATTTCTTCTTCCACGGGACCGACAGCATCCAGTCCAGATAATTCCTGGAGACGGTGGATTCGGCGGACATGGGAGGCATGGCCTCGAGCTTTTTCAGTTCCAGCGTGGCTTTTTCAAACACATCCTTGGGCATGCCGGCGGCCTCAATCTTTTTCTTCAGCTCGTCGAATTCGCTTTTCTCGCCGCGACCCAGTTCCTTCTGGATGGCCTTGATTTTCTCGTTGAGGTAATACTCTTTCTGGGCGCGCTCCATCTGGCGCTTGACGCGCGACTGGACGTTGCGGTCCATGTTCAACTTTTCAATTTCAATTTCCAAAATGCCGACCAGATGATGAAGGCGCTCGCCGGGATCGAAGATGTCGAGCAGCATCTGTTTCTCTTCAATCGGCAGTTGCAGATTGGCCGCAATGGTGTCGGCAAGTTTGCCCGGCTCTTCCATGCGCACCGCAGCCGCCACTGTTTCCAGGTTCAGCGCCTGCTGCAATTTGACATACTGCTCAAATAAACCGGACACGCGCCGCATGACCTGCTCGATGGCCTTGGTCACTTCCGTCGTGACGGTGCTGACGCGCAGGGTGGCGACAAAGAAACCATCCGTATCGACAATCTCCGTGGCCTTGGCGCGCTCGATGCCTTCAACCAGCACCTTGATGTTGCCGTCGGGCATTTTCACGCTTTGCACGATATTGCCAATAGTGCCCGTGGTGAAAATATCTTTCTGGGTCGGTTCATCCTGTCCCGCATCGTGCTGGGTGGCTAGAAAGATTTTGCGATCGCCGGTGAGCGCCTCTTCCAGGGCGCGCACGCTGGATTCACGGCCAACGACAAATGGGGTCATCATGTAGGGGAAGATGACCATATCGCGGATCGGCATCATGGGGAGCTTACGCTGCTCGAAATTCTCGCGTGCTTCTTTCACAGGCACCTCTGGGTTTGAGTCACTGTACCTATTCTACTGGGTCACGCATTTCGCGGCGAACATTCGTATTGCGTGAATTCGCGCAGTCGATGGACGCCGTACAACTTTTCATGCAAATCCTGCTTGCCTATGCGACCAGTTGCGTGCAATGAGAGCAGCGCTTTGCCGCCGCTGGAATATCGCTGAGGCACTCCGGACACGTTTTGGTGGCCGGTGGCGTCACGGGGACAGGTTTCTGGAACCTGGCCAGGAGCTTGCCGACCGGCAGGACAACTCCAAAATAAATCACGCTTGCCACAATCAGAAAGGCAATGACGGCGTTGAGAAAATTGCCGTATTTCACCACGCCGCCGTGAACATTCATCACAAGATGGGAGAAGTCCGGCTTGTGGAAAATTGCCGCGATCAAAGGATTGATCACATCGCCAACCAGAGAATTCACAATCCCGGTGAATGCGGCGCCAATGACGACTGCGATTGCCAGATCGACAACGTTGCCGCGCAGAATAAAATCGCGAAAACCTTTAAGCATGACGAAGTTCCCTTATTCCAAAAGATGATTGCAGTCCTGCGGCGAAGTTTCCCCTCAAGGCGCGCCATGCAGCAGAGTTGCGCACATCCTATCATTGTGGGGCCGAAATGGTGCAAAAAGAATCGAGCTACCCGGCCAAATGCGAATGGGGAAGCCCCATGGAAACGGTTGGAGTATGCTCATTCTCTGCGATATTCTCCAGAAGTCCTGGATCGATCCCAGATGCAGAATCCAGACTGCTGGAATGAGGATGCATGAACAAGGTGTGGCCCACGGCGGAGGCGGCGGTCGAAGATATTTTCGAGGGCGCCACCATTATGCTGGGCGGTTTTGGATTGTGCGGAATTCCCGAGAACCTGATCGATGCGCTGGTGCGCAAGGGGGTGAAGAATCTCCACACCATCAGCAACAATATGGGTGTGGACGGCTTCGGCATGGGACGGATGCTGGAGGCGGACATGATCGCGTCGCACACAGGCAGTTATGTGGGCGAAAATAAGCTGCTGGAAGAACGCGTATTGGCTGGCAAGCTGGACTTGAGGTTGATTCCGCAGGGAACGCTGGCGGAACGCATCCGCGCGGGCGGGGCGGGTATTCCGGCGTTTTACACGCCTGCGGGCGTGGGAACGGTGGTGGCCGAAGGGAAAGAGTCCAGGGAGTTCGACGGAAAAATGTATTTGATGGAGCGGGCATTGCGGGCCGATTTTGCGCTGGTGAAAGCGTGGAAGGGCGATCGCATGGGCAACCTGATCTATCGCAAGACGGCGCGCAATTTCAATCCCATGATGGCGACGGCCGCGCGCATCACGATTGCGGAACTGGAACAGTTGGTCGAGCCGGGGGAAATTGGACCGGACGAGGTGATGACGCCCGGCATTTATGTGCAGAGAATTGTTGTCGGGGAAAGGTACGAGAAGCGAATCGAGCGGCGGACGGTGCGAAGCGAGTAATGCGACGAGGGCTGACGCCAGCAAGTTTTTCGCTGCGATTGCGGCACGACTGGAGTCGTGCCCGGACACGAAGCCGGGATGGGTTGCGGAGAATCCCAGGGCTTCCGCTGCTGCGGATGAGACCTGGGGTATCCGCCTGGTCGATTTTATTATTTCAACGAGTGATGAAGGGATAGAGTGCGAGAAACAGAATCATGGTGAGTATCAGCACGTCCATATAGAGGCTGAGGAGAACGGCGCCGTGATACCAGCTCCAACGCACGCGAATGCAGCGAAATGTTTCCACCATGCCCGCGGTAGCGCCGAGGATGGGCAAAATCATGGCGGGGCTGGCATGGTCGTATGGAAATTTCGCCAGCGGAAACGAAATCGCCAGGCTGACGAGGGCCAGCAGGTTGCCGCGCAGCAGTGAGGGGACCCGCAACTTGAAGATGGAAGGCATTCAGGTAAAGGGCAAAAGAAAGATAGACCCGCAATGACTACTCTATCGAATTCAAATGCCGGTGAAGAAATGTCGGATGCCGCTAATGTGAATATGGGCGCACGTGCGGCGGCGCGCGCAAGCGAACCGCAGGTGGTTGCGGACAAGCGCGTTCTTCCAGCAG
>JAJZDO010000173.1 GCA_021805955.1 Acidobacteriota bacterium | reverse complement strand
AAAGCCCGGCAACTCGCTCAACCCTGGAATTCCCGACAAAGACGTCGATTCAGTCCGGCTGACGCTGCTGGCAATCAGCGCGGCGCCGTCGTTGGGAACCTGGATCGTGGTGATGAAAGAACGATTGTTGATGATCGGCGATCCGTTGACGGAAGTCCCCGCCAAAGAAGCGAGGGTGATTTGGAGCTGCATCTGCACGTCCTGGTTTTGCAGGACGCTGGGTTGGGCCTTCACTGTCAAGCCAAGGTCCTGGTATTGGACGGTGGGCGCAAAGGACAGCGGGTTGGAGGCGGTGGAAGCCGCTGCTCCGGACGTGCCCGCCAACAAACTTGCGAGCGGCGTCGAACCGGTCGGTGTTTGACTTCCAGCGGAATAGCTTTGTGTCACGATGGGATAACGCGACCCGATAAGAAAACTCTGTTTTTCCAAATCTCCCGCGCGCAGTTGCACGTGGTCAATCTCGCGCGTGTTGGAAATGTTCAGCGAAGCGTTCACTGTAGTGCTGCCGAATGACAGTCCGCTCAAGGTAAGACCGTTGCCGAAAAGCGCGAAGGGCTGGTTGAGGACCGTTCCGCTGACCAATCCGAGTCCGACCAGGAGGGCCGCGATGCCGGCCACGTCTCCCGGGTTGACCAATCCGGCGGAAATCAACTGGGCGATCGTGCTTTGATTGCTGCTGATAATTCCGGTCAGCTGCGAAGCAACATTGAAAACGGAGAGCTGTTGAGGAAATGCCGCGCCGAGATTCTCCTGGCGCGAATCGTTCACCTGATACACGCGTACATCGAGAACGACCTCCGGCTTTTCCAGATACAGTTGCCCCAGAGTCGCGTTGATGGCCCGCAGCGTGTTCTCCGGGGCGCGAATGCTCAGGGTGCCTTGATCGTCGCGACTCGAAGCCTGCTGCACTCCGAAGACGCTTTTGACAAGGTTGACGGTATTGGTCATCTCCTTTGGGTCAAGCCCAGGCAGGAAGATTGTTTCCAGCAGCAGCCGATCGAACTTCGAGCGGTTCTCTTTTGTGTCCAGGGCAATCAAGACGTGTTCGGGATCCAACGGAACCGTAAATGTGCCCGTTGCCAGTTGAGCAGCCGTCGACGCCTCGGTAAAGGAGGCATTCGTCAAATCGAACTGGATCTGTTTCGCGGGAACGGAATCATCCAGAATCGTCGTGATCCCATAGGCCGAAAAAACCTGATGCAGTATCTGCTGGGCATTGCCGCGAAGATGGAAGGTGGAACGAATTGGACGTGGAATCAGTTCGACGAGGCCGCTGGAAAACGTCGGCATCGGCTCCGATGCGACCACGGCGGGGTCTTCCTCTGTGGCCAGCGACTGGATATGTTCCTGCACATACGGATTGCCTGGATCGAGGCTCAGCGCCTGCTCGAGTTCCTGCTTTGCCGATGTATTTTTCCCGGCGTTTTCTTCGTGCCGTGCCACCTGTACCATGCCCCCCACCCACTGCTGGCGGGCAAGTTCGTAGGCCGCCAGATAGGACCCGTTTCCGGGGTCCAGGCGGTGCGCTTCGGCAAATAATTTCAGCGCTCGCGGGGAATCCTGTGCTTGCAAGGCGCTGGTTCCCTTGCGAAATGCATCCCGGGCCTTGGCGGTCTGCTGTACGGTCGGCGCGGGAAGGGGAGCCGCCGGCCCTGGCGGAGAAGAAGCGGCGCTAGGGTTCGACACTGGCGGTGCGGAGGCTACGTCCTCTGGCAATGCCTGGGCGAAACAAGTGAACGTCGCCAGGGACAAAGTCAGACCGGCTGCCGCCAGTTTCTTTAGCAAATGGGAAAAGGCGATGGCTGGAAGCCGCGGTCCCTTCAGCGCGCTGCGCGCTGAGGATGTCGAAATTGGGTTCCGCGAAGCAGGGGTGCGGGCACAGCTCAAAATCGAATTTGAGTTGAAAAAATCCTGCATCAAATGCTTCTTTGCCACTCGCCCAACGCTGCCCCCCGGAAAAGGGGTGCTACTTTGAGCGTACCAGTTGCACCGCCGGAAGAACATGGTACTCCCCGCGCGCAGGCCGCTTGAGTCCCAGCTTGATTTGAAGAGGGTCTAGTTCCAGGTTCGCCATGATGCGGCTGAGTGTATTCCGGTGCATACCAAGTTCGCGCGCAGCCTTGCATTGGTTGCCTTTGTTATTGCGCAAGACTTCCTGGAGATACCGGCGGCGAAACTCGCGGACAGCCTCCTCATACGCGATCCCGCTGGCATACATCTGTACGACAAGATTATCCAATTCGCGTTTCACTTGTGACCTCTCTTACCCATCAAGCTAATGCTGCGACAGCGGAACGATTCGGCTAGCAAAAAAAAATTAATCGGAAAACTCTATTCTGAATGTTCTAACGTGTTGCGGGGTGAGGATGCAAGTGTAACCGAATCCATTCGGGTCGACTTTGCTCGATGATGGCCACACCTTCTCGAATTCTGCCCCGCAGTTCGGCCGGAGCACCGGCGGAAACCTGGTTGGCGGCAGAAAGAAAGTAGGGTGCCAGCTTCGATCCGTTCAGCCACGTATTCTGCGGCATGAACGCGGCAATTGCAATGATAGCAATGACCACCAGAAAGCAGCCTCGAACAATTCCAAAAATTGCGCCCAGCAGACTATCCAGACCGCCCAGTCCAACAGTGTGCGCCGCTTTCGACGCAGTCCGGCCGATCAGGCCTATGACCAGCATCACGCCCAGAGCAATCAATAGAAAGGCCAGAACGTCGGCGATCTCAATGGAACGAATTACATGGGCCAGGGGGACGGCCAGCCGCTCATAATCCCAGAAGGCCAGCCACAAACCTAGAACCAACGCGATCAGTGAGATCACTTCCAGCAGGAGTCCCTGCGCCGCCGCCATGATTGTCGACAAGAGTATGACAGCGACAATAAACCAATCGAAAAGTGTCATACCAGCCTGAGCGGATCTCCCAATAAGTAAAAGCTTCCACGGAGTTCAAGCAGCCTCGTCTTATGCAAGGCTGCACAGACAATGCAATCTGCCACACAGCAATCGGGGAACCTGTCTAATGCAGGGAACTGCGACCCGTGATACGGCGAAACGCTTCCAGATATTTTTCCTGGGTGCGCGCAACCACATCCTCCGGCAAGCCTGGCGCTGGCGCTTGCTTGTTCCAGTGGCTTTCTACTAGATAATCTCGAACGAACTGCTTGTCAAAAGAAATCTGCGGGCCGCCTGGACGATAGGTACTTCGCCACCAATAACGGGAAGAGTCCGGGGTCAGGACTTCGTCGGCAAGCACCACGCCGTGCGCTGTGCGCCCAAACTCAAATTTGGTGTCGGCAAGGATCATGTCCTGTTCGGCAACGTGACGCGAGGCGCGATCGTAGATCATCAGGCTCAAATCCTGGAGCAATTCCGCATTTCCCAGACCAATGCGACGGCCCATCTCTTCCATGGAAATGTTCATGTCATGCTCGCCCGAGGGTGCTTTCGTCGCCGGCGTAAAAATCGGCTCCGGCAAGCGGTCGGACTCAACGAGACCCGGCGGCAACGCAATGCCGCACACACTTCCTGTCGCCTGATAATCCTGCCATCCGGAGCCTGTCAAGTACCCGCGGACCACGCACTCGACGGGATAGATTTCTGCCGGTTCGACCAGCATGGACCGAAAATGCAACAGCGAGCGATAGGGCTGCAGCGATGCCGGATAGAGGTCGATGTCCGCTGTGATCAGGTGGTTCGGCGCCAGATCGGCCAGCAGAGCGAACCAGAACAGGGAAATCTGGGTGAGGATTTTCCCTTTGTCTGGAATGCCGGTTGCCAAAATGTGGTCGAAGGCGGAGATTCGATCGGTGGCGATGAATAACAACTCGTCGCCGACATCGTAAATGTCCCGGACCTTGCCGCGCGCATGGAGTTTTAAATTTGGGAGGTCAGCTTGCAGAAGTGCTTCTGGCATACCATTGAGCCTTTCATGCGAACGCATCTATGGCAAGCAGCTTACATCCGGAATGGCCCCATAAACAATTTGTTCGCCGCGGCGTCTTCTTTCGTTCTACGCGGAGGCCCTCTCCAGCGGTCGATCCTGGCGCAGCCGGACCGACACAATTTTAGAGACGCCAGGCTCCTGCATGGTCACCCCGAAGATTGCCTCCGCCGCCTGCATCATCCGCTTGCTGTGCGTAATGACGATGAAGTGCGTGCGATCGCTCATCTTCTGCAGCATGTTGGCAAGCCGGCCCACGTTGGACTCGTCGAGCGCGGCATCCACTTCGTCCAATACGCAGAACGGGCTGGGCTGGAACTGGAAAATCGCCATGAGCAGCGACAATGCCGTCAGCGCCTTCTCTCCACCGGACAGCAGAAGAATATTCTGCAATTTCTTTCCGGGCGGGGAAGCGATGATGTCGATGCCGCTCTCATCGGAATTTTCCTGGTCGGTCATTTTCATGAATGCCTGGCCACCGCCAAACAGATGGACAAATGCCGCCGAGAAGTTTTCGTTGATGGCGGTAAAAGCTTCCTCGAATTTGCTGCGCAAC
>JAJZDO010000419.1 GCA_021805955.1 Acidobacteriota bacterium | reverse complement strand
CGAAAGCGCGTACCGGTCGACATGGAAGAACACCTGCTGAAATCCAAAACAATAAGTCACTGTATTTTCTCAAATGCAGTTGCATCTACGCATCGAACTTTCGGATTACCTTCTTCCAACCTGGATGGAGCGGCCCAGGAGAAGATCGCAGCGCGTGTTTCCTCTGTGCCGCAGCGGCAATGGTCGATTTCCTGAGACTCGCTTGATTGCGGGTCTGATTTAAGGTCTTTGCTGATTTTCCAGGTTGATGAAACACGCTCCAGGGAATCGATGGGATTCACGGCCTTTGTACCGTGCCCTATACTACATGCGTGAGCGTGCCGGTCAATACATCGCCACCAAGGACGGAAATTGACTGGTATCGATTTCTGGCCCGTCCGAGGTTGCCTGCTTCAACGGATGAAACGGTGAAGGCGATCGGAAATCTTTCCATCTTCATCACCGGCGCCGGTGGTTCGATTGGAAGCCTGTTAAGCCTTCGTATCGCGCGCCTCAGGCCGCAGCAGCTCACACTGCTCGATTCTTCCGAACATGCACTGTATCGCCTGCGTATGTTTCTCGAAGCCGAAAATCTTTGCGATCGAGTTACATTGCTGCTGGGCAGTGTGGGGGACGAGCTGTTACTGGAAGAAACAATTCAGTCCACTTCACCAGACATTATTTTTCACGCAGCAGCACACAAGCATCTTCCCCTGCTTGAGGAATATGCTTTAGCCGCCATTCGCAACAACACTCTTGCAACGAATACCCTGCTCCGCGTGGCTGCAGAACACAAGATCAGGCGTACAGTTCTGCTTTCTACAGACAAGGCGGCTTCACCGACGAGTGTTCTTGGCGTGACCAAACACATCGCGGAGATTGACACGCTTTGTCATGGTGGGATTGTTGTTCGTCTGGTCAATGTGCTGGGGAGTGAGGGCAGTGTTGTTCCTGCATTTCTGAGACAAATGGCAGCGGACCAGGCCATCGCCATCACGCATCCGGGAGCGACGCGATACTTTGTTACCGATGAAGAAGCGGTTGATCTGCTGCTGACCGCTTCGGTGGAAGCGCCAGACGCCACAACGCTGGTTCCGGCTGTTTATGAATCGCAGTCGATTGTGGAACTGGCGCATTTTCTCCGCAGGCAATGCACTCCTTCATCTTCTTCAACGATTCGCTATATCGGACTGAGCGCGGGAGAAAAACAAAACGAATCGCTATGGTCCAGGGATGAAGATGCCCTTGCCGAGAGTTTCCACGATTGCTTACGGGTGATCGTACGTCGTCGTCCGATGGATGGAGCAGGTGAGATGGATGGGATGCTGGCGCTTCTGCGTATGGCGGTAGACACTCGCAATCTGCCACAAGCGATGAATCAAATTCAGTCACTGGTGCCGGACTATGCGCCAAGCCGGACGGTGCTGCAAAAGGTGCGCGAGCATCTGGAGGCGAGATGAAGAGACGCATCGCAGTTGTTACCACATCCCGTGCCGATTACGGTCACCTGTATTGGCCACTCGTCGAACTCTCGCAAAGGGCCGAGGTGGAGCTTGGCGTCATCGTTCTGGGCGCACATTTATCCGCCGAGTTTGGAATGACGGTTCGGCAGATTGAAAATGATGGTTTTCCGATCATTGCTCGAATCGAGTGCTTGCTCAGCTCCGACTCGGATGTTGGCATGGCGAAGACGATCGGCATCGCCACACTGAGCCTGGCCGATATGCTGGATCGCTGGCGACCAGAGATTCTGCTGCTCATCGCCGATCGCTACGAATTGCTTGCGCCAGCTTCGGTTGCAGTTGCGTTGCGGATCCCAATCGCGCATATCGAAGGAGGGGAAGTCAGTCAGGGTGCGATTGACGATGCCGTTCGCAATGCTCTCACCAAACTTGCACACCTGCACTTCACCTCCACGCCGCTGGCTCGGCGACGCGTGATTGCCATGGGAGAGGAATCGTGGCGCGTGCACCACGCGGGCGCACCTTCGCTCGATCACCTTCGACGCAGCAAGCTCTCTACGCGGGAGCAGTTGGAAGAGCGTCTTTCTCTTAATCTCAGGGAGAGCACGCTTCTCGTCGCCTACCATCCAGTCACCATTCATCGCGACACTACCGACGAGGCGGAAGCGCTTTTTTCAGCGCTGTCTCATCTCTCTGAGCAGATGATCTTTGTGTACCCAAACTCCGATGCGGGAAGTCGCAGCCTGATTGAGCGTACGCAGAAATTCGCATCGACATCCGACAGGATCAAGGTGTTTGTGAATCTGGATGCGGTCAGCTATTGGAGCCTGCTTGGAAACGTCGATCTGCTGGTTGGCAACTCGTCGAGCGGCATCATGGAGTCGGCATCCTACGGGCTGCCTACGGTCAATATCGGCATGCGCCAGCAGGGGCGCGAACAGGCACGCAACATTTTGAATGCAGAGGCGACGGAATCTTCGATACTCGATGCAATCCATCGCGGAAAAACAGAGACATTCCGAAGTAGCCTGAAGAACATGATCAATCCGTATGGAAGCGGAGATGCCGCAGAGAAGATTGCCGAAGTTCTTTCGACAGTTCCATTGGATCGGCTGCTTGTGAAGCAGCCTGCGGCGCTGATTGAAGAAACGGAGGTGCAGTGATCGTGAGGATTCCACTTTCAGCGCCAGACATTACCGAGGATGAAATTGAAGCTGTGAGTTCGGTTTTGCGAACCAGCAGCCTGAGTCTTGGACCCAGGCTGGAAGAGTTTGAAGCGCTTCTGGCCGAGCGTCATGGCGCCGAATCTGCCATTGCGGTCAGTTCCGGCACGGCAGCCTTGCATCTTGCGATCCGAGCGCTGAATATCGGCAATCAGGATGAAGTGATCGTCCCGTCATTCACGTTCATCGCTGTGTCGAATGCTCTTCTCTATGAGGGAGCCGTGCCTGTTTTTGTGGATATTGATCCAGTTACGTTGAACATGAATCCAGCGCAGGTGGAGGCGGCGATCACTTCGCGCACACGAGCGATACTGGTTGTTCATACGTTTGGAATTCCGGCAGATATGGATGCATTATGCGAGATCGCGGAGCGACATCATCTTTATGTGATTGAAGACGCGTGCGAAGCGATCGGCGCCACTTTTCATGGCCGATCTGTAGGCACGTTTGGCGATATCGGCGTCTTTGGCTTTTATCCGAACAAGCAGATCACTACCGGGGAAGGAGGCGCGTTGCTGGTCCGCGATGGACGAGTGGCCAAGCGCGTGCGAGCCATGCGCAATCAAGGCCGTTATCCAACGGAGGACTGGTTCCAGCATCGCGAGATTGGATTTAATTACAGACTTTCCGAGTTATCCTGCGCACTGGGCACCGCCCAACTGAAGCGCCTTGGGTCCATTCTCGCAGCCCGTGCCAAGGTGGCCGCACAGTATCGACAAAGACTGTTGGAGTTATCCGCAATTCAATGCCCTGTTGCGGAGTATGAAGATCGAACAATCAGTTGGTTTGTCTATGTGGTTCGCATTGCAGAACACGCGCCGGATGGCCTGAGAGACCGTGTTATGGCTCGCCTGTTCGAACAAGGCATTGCCTCAGGGCGATACTTTGCGCCGATTCACTGCCAGCCCGCCTATGAAGCATTCACGCAAAAGCATCGATCGCATTTGCCGATCACAGAAAGCGTGGCACAGCGAACACTTGCTCTTCCGTTTTTCAACCGAATGACTTCCGCACAGGTGGAAAATGTTAGTGAAGCGATCATATCCATCATGCGCGAAGAAATGAGATGAAGAAACATCGACCAGCAGGTTGCGGAGCTTCTGTAGGCTGACGCTGTCTTGTCCGCAGAGGAAGATTGCTGGCGGAGAGGGAGGGATTCTCTCTTTTGTACTGATTCATATGCTCTTACAGTTATTGACGGGTGATTGTCAGGCATAGTCTACGCAAGGAGACTCGAATTTGCCCAAAGCCACTCTTATGATTCGCTTCAAGCGGCCAACGGATTCATCCTGGCAGCGCAAGCCCGCTGCGATTGGATCGACAGGGCGGGTTCGGTCCGGCTACGCGGTATTCAAGGATCGGGAGACTGGTCAGGCGCGTGAGGAGCACGTTGGCGAAAGGTACACCTTCGATATTCGAATTGAAGATGGAGCCACGCGGTATGAAGCTGCTGGAAGCAACGGAGTCGAAGCGCTTGCCCGGCTTACGCGTGTGCTCGCTCGCCTGAAGGCACAGAGAGCCTCGGAAGCGCTGGGGCTGGTGGTGATGGATCCGGAGAAGCAACAGAAGAAGCGTGTGCGTCTCCGGGATTCGTTTGATGACTATATTCAGGATGCGGAGAAGCGAGGAGCACGCGAGGCACGGGAACAGGCAATCCTTGTCAGGAATGACTTTCTTCGTGCTGTTTCGGTTGTCTATGTCGATGAGGTTACCCGAGACCGAATTCTGGATTTTGATCAGCATCTTCGAAGCCGCAGACAGTCGGATCGAACGGTTTTCAACAAGCGGCAACGACTTCAGTCCATGCTGCGATGGGCAGGTGTTGATCCCGGTATC
>JAJZDO010000521.1 GCA_021805955.1 Acidobacteriota bacterium | reverse complement strand
TGGACGGAGTTGATGACCAAGGGCCTGCGCTTCACGATGAAATGGGATCAACAGCGGCAGAAGCGAGCGATCATCGACTCGAAAAACGGAAAATCCTGGATCAGTGTGAATCCGACGGAAAACGGATATGCAGAAGTCGATTATGGCCTTCTTTCGCGCATCTTCAATCAAGAGACCGGGCAAATTGCCATGATTGCAGGCGGACTCACAACTTTCGGAACAGAAGCTGCCGCGGAAATACTATCCAGCGGATCTGATCTTGACCAGGTGCTGCAATCTGCGCCTGCAAACTGGCAAAGAATGAACTTTCAGGCCGTGGTGCAGACGGTCATCATCGGCACTACTCCGTCTCATCCACGCATTGTGGCTGTTCATTTCTGGTAGCGAGTGTGCTTCGATTGCCCTGCGCAGTCGGTTTGCCGGCACGTTGGGTCATTCGGTTTCCAGAAACAGGTTCGGGTTGCTGCGCATGACCAGATGGGGAGCCAGCCGTATCTCGCTTCGTTCGACCGTTCTCCGTGTCAAATATTGAACTTCTCAGCCAATTCGTATGCCCACGCGCCGAAGGTAGGATCATGAATCCGGGTTTGGCTCCGGCCCACCTCGCCGGTCCGCGACAGGGTGCGCAATCGAAACAACGCGCATCCGCAGGCCAGCACTCTATATCCACAATCGCGCCGTCCTTCCGCGGAAAATTGCGTGTGAGCGTGCATCGCCGACACTGCGATTGCGATAGAACAGCCGGATAACTCCACAATGGATATGCCAATGGGTGATCCAATGCAATACTCGAAGCGAACATCATACCGAAGGAACCTGAGTGTCACGCTCGTTCGACTTAGGCGCATAGTATGCGAGGGCACGCTTACCCTCTTAACTCATTCATGCTTCAGGCTTTGCGGCAGCTTTGATCGTTGTATCGACGGGCGCATCGAGCGAAGCCGGGTTGCCGCCGCTCCAGTCCGTCAGCGAACTGATGAACTTCGCTCCGATAAAGTAGCTGAGGAATCCAATCGTCATTGCGCCCCAGGCATCCAGCACACTGATGCGGATGGGCAGTGACGGATTCGAGATGCGTGAAGACACCACGGTCACCGCAGCGCTCAAAATCGCTGTTGCAATCAGCCGGATGATAAACCTAGCCACAGCGCGAGCTCCGCTGGATGTCATCAGCTTCTGCAGAAATCGCCCGATTGGATTTTTTGAGGTCTCCTCCGGGGACAACTCCGTCAGCGAAGCGTTGAAATCGTGGAGGATGCTGCCTGGCTGCGTCGCCTTACTAAAGATGACATACAGCAGCGCCAGCCACCCTCCCAACACCGCAAAGATCACAATAGTTGTCTGGTCAATTCCCACGGAAAAGCTCGCCGAAGCCGAAAAATTCCTCCATGGTTCGCTGCATGCCGGATTTCCAACCGGATGTTGCGTATCCGTGCAGAGCGTAAAGTTGCCCTGAAGATAGTAGCCATAATTTCCCGGCGAAAAATCCAGCACACGTTGTATCGGACCGCTCCAGCCCATACTGCACGACTGCTGGAAGCTCCGGTAATTCGCTTCCGCTGCTAGAAACGCGCCTTCGCTTTCGCCGTCAGCACGCACAGGCACCGCAAAACGCGGCGGTTGTGACAGATTGAAGAGCACAGTCAGTGAATCCTGTGGTTGCAGTGTCACCTGCGGTGTCATGGCCACATTCAAGTTGGCTACAGGAATATCCACGACACACTTCGACGCCCGTCCTCCCACAATTGCCGGAGTCGTCAGTTGCAGCGTTGATGTAATGATCGACACCGGAGCATTGGAGATGTTCTCGATCATCGCAGCCATATTTGACGTCGAGCCAATCTTGAGCGGTGTCTCGGAAGGGGTAAGCGTAATCTTCAAGGGCACGGCCGTTGTCGTCTCGCCGCCGCTCAGGTGAGGTCGGCTGTCGATGGTTGTTGTCGATGCCTGCATCGCGCTGCCGGGGTCGCTGGCTGGGGCGGCGCTTCGATGTTGGATGGAGGCCCCTGAAATCGTCGCTTCATTCGTCGGCTGGACGCTTTTACCCGGCACACTCTGCACGGAAGCATGCGACATGCAACCCACGAACATCAGCAGCAATGCCACCAACGACCAGCGGAGAGCCATCCAATATTCTGACTGCCGTGTCATTGTCCATCGGTGGAGCGTACTCGTCCTGATTCGGAATGTAGACATCGCTACGCCCTCCTTACTCCACTGTGAGATACAGGAAGTTTCACTCAAAAGCTGCTCAAAAATCATTCCCCGAAGAGTCCAGCCCATCCTACATGGCTTCCATTCTTTCTCCAACAAAATTCGGCATTACTGTCACAGACACGACCAGCTCAGCCACTCCGGCAAACCTGCTATCTTCTTAGAGGACCATGAACTCATCTCAGGAACCCGGATCATGTGGAAGCGCTGGCGCACCCGAATCATGCTCTTTCTGGCCGTCCTCGGTCCGGGATTCATCACGGCCAATGTAGACAACGACTCCGGCGGCATCCTCACCTACTCCCAGGCCGGCGCGCAATACGGCCACGCCCTGCTCTGGACCATGATTCCCATCACCCTGGCGCTTATCGTCGTTCAGGAGATGTGCGCGCGCATGGGCGTCGTCACCGGAAAAGGCCTCAGTGACCTGATTCGCGAAGAGTTCGGTCTGCGTATCACCGTCATCGTCATGCTTCTGCTGGTAGTGGTCAACTACACCAACGTTGTCACGGAATTCATCGGGATCACCGGCAGCCTGCACCTGTTTCATCTCTCCAAATTCATCTCGGTTCCTGCGTGCGCCCTGCTGGTCTGGTTTCTGGTTGTTCGCGGCGACTATCAGCGCGTAGAAAAAATCTTTCTCGTAGCCTCGGTCGTTTACATTGCCTACATTTTCGCCGGCGTACTGTCGCAGCCAAGCTGGCATGACGCGCTCGTGGCCACCGTCCGCCTTCCGCATCGCTCCGTCTGGCACAATCGCGCATACATCTACATGGCCATCGGCGTCGTCGGCACGACAATCGCACCCTGGATGCAGTTCTATCTGCAATCCTCCATCGTTGAAAAAGGCATACGCGTGCGCGATTATGCTGCCTCGCGGCTGGATGTCATCATCGGCAGTTTCTTCACCGATGTGGTCGCCTGGTTCATCATCGTCGCCTGCGCCGCCACGCTCTATGTGCACGGCATGGGTGCGATTCAGGTTGCTTCGGATGCTGCGGAGGCGATGCGCCCGCTGGCCGGTGACTACGCTTTCCTTCTCTTTGCCTTTGGCCTCTTCAACGCCTCGCTCTTTGCCGCTTCCATCCTGCCGCTTTCCACGGCATACACCGTCTGCGAAGGTCTGGGCCTTGAATCCGGCGTCGACAAGAGCTTTCAGGAAGCGCCGTTTTTCTATTGGCTCTACACGTTGCTGATTGGCGGCGGAGCCATTACCGTGCTTTTTCTGCCCGATGCCCAGCTCATCAACGTCGCCATCCTCTCGCAAGTGCTCAACGGAGTGCTGCTGCCGGTTGTCATCATCCTGATGCTGGTGCTCATCAATCGCCGCGACATCATGGGCGATCATGTCAACTCACGGCTCTTCAACGTCATCGCCTGGGCCACCAGCATCATCGTCATTGGCCTCAATGTCGCGCTGATCTTTGCCCACCCCTGAAGAAGCTCACCCCTGAAGAAGCATATGGACGGACAAATCGAGACAAGCGCGTCCCGACGCAGCTTCGAAGTTCGCTGCGCACTCGGCTAAAGCAGCTTGCCGGCAGCCAGTTCCGCGATCAGCCCACGATCCGCCGCCAAAAAATCGTATCCCGGCAACTCTTCGAGCGGCACCCATCGCAGATCGTGAAAGATGTGTTCGCGAATCTCGCCCTCAAAGCGATGCACGGCAAAGAACTGCAAGTCCACCGCGCCACCGTGACGATAGTTGTGGCGAATCCGGGTCACCAGAGGGCCAATCTCCGCTTCGATACCCAGCTCTTCCATCAGTTCGCGACGCAGCGCCTGCTCCGCGCTTTCGCCCGGCTCAATCTTGCCACCGGGAAACTCCCACTGCAACGCCATCGGCTGATCGGGCCTACGCTGGCAGATGAGCACCGTGTGGCCGCGCAGCAACAGTCCGGCAGCTACCAGCCGCACCATCCCAGCTTTTCCCACACTCGTTTTGTTTTCCCCGATTTTCTCGTTTTTCCCGATCTCTTCCACAGAAACAGTGTAGCCTCTTGCCCAGCTATCCTTCGGGAATTCCCTCCGGTCAAAGCTTCCTGGCTTGTTTCATCGCATAACAGAATCCAGACACAAACCGCATCAACCCCTTTCCTCATGCGGCTATGAAGCATTCCGTCGAAATCACAACGGCCAATAGCATAGACGCTCTCAATCGCCAGGCTGAATATCCAGCGCCGCCGCCATCACCACGTCTTCGCCGCCATCGGCACCCTCTGGCTCCAGCCTGCTCCATCCTCGCTCCGCACAAGCCCTGCGCAGTCCCGCAGAAGCATTCACTGGAA
>JAJZDO010000665.1 GCA_021805955.1 Acidobacteriota bacterium | reverse complement strand
TTGCGCCGATCCTGAAGTGCGCCGTCGCGTCATGGCGATGGTGCATGGTGCAAGCAGGTTCGACGGGCCGGTGAATGCTTCGAGCGATATGCCGTTCGCAGGGCGCATCGGTCCCTATACACTCATTCGACTTTTGGGCGCGGGTGGGATCGGTTCGGTGTATCTGGCGGAAAGAATTCTGGGCGGCGTTCCGCAGCGTGTCGCGCTGAAAGTGCTTTCCCCACATGCGGCAGGGCCGTCTTTTGTGGACCGGTTTCACCGCGAACAGCACATTCTGGCTTCTCTCGACCATAAAAACATTCTGCGCATGCTGGATGCCGGAATGAGCGGAGCAGGCTACCCCTACCTGGTGATGGATTACGTTCAGGGCTTGCATCTCGACGCGTACTGCGATGGGCGGCAAGCCGGCATTCGGGAGAGGATTGAGTTGTTCCTTCAAATCTGCGATGCGGTCGCCTATGCGCATCGCAACCTGATCGTCCACCTGGACCTGAAACCTTCAAATGTGCTGGTCAACGAAGAGGGCGTGGTCAAGCTGCTCGACTTTGGAACTTCCAAGCTCATCCAACCCGACAGTCTGCTGACCACGACGGTGTTGGCGACACCCGCATACGCCAGCCCAGAGCAGTTGCGCAACGAACCTGTAACCACCTCGTGCGACATCTATTCCCTTGGAGCAATTCTTGTCGATATTCTTGCCGGGCGGCCCCCTGCAAAACAATCATCTGCCGCGGCAATGTTCGAGCGGGCGATGAATGAAACGGAACCCGATCCGTTGTTCGACGCGGTGACGGCGAAGGCAGCCGAGGTCCGCGGACTTCCCGAAGGCAAGTTGCGGCAATTGCTGAGTGGAGACCTGGCGACGATCACGGCCAAGTGTCTTCGACCGCGGCCGAAAGAGCGCTATGCGTCGGTGGATGCACTGGCCGATGACCTTCGACGTTATCTGGATGGCCGGGCGGTCCTGGCGCGGCCCCAGACCGTCGTCTACCGGATGGGCAAATTTGTGCGCCGCAATCGCAGGGGCGTTGCGGTTTCAGGGCTGATCGCACTGGCCCTGGTCGCGAGTCTCGGCTATGCAGGCTGGCGTCAGCATCAGGCCCTGCAGGAGGGGCGTCGCGCGGTGCGCATGCAGACATTCCTGTACAGGCTGTTCTACCTGGCCAATGCCAATTACACTGGCAAGCCTACAGTGTCTGTGCCAGAGTTCCTGGAACTTGGGGTGAAGCTATTGCCCGAGTACATTAAGGACCCTGGCGATTTGCGCGCGGCCCAGATGAGCCTTGCCGAATCGATGTTTGAAAATGGCGATCTGGATAACGCCCAGAAGGTATTTACGCAGATCATCGCGAGCGCAAAAGCGTCGGCGGACTTCGAGAGCGAAGCCGAGGCGGAGGCCACCTCCGGCGGCATTGCCTATATGCAGGGAGATGCAAAGTTGGGTGAGACGCTCACGGCACATGCCCTGCAACTATCCCGGAAGTCCGGCATGTCTCCAGCAGTTCGCGTGTGGAGCGCTGTGTACTATGCCATCAACCGCGACGAAATGGGATTTCGCTCCGACGAGAATCTGCGCCTGCTGAAATTTGCCGCGAAAGAGAGCCGAGAGCATAATCTGTCAAGACATGAGATTGCCGACGTGCTGTATAACCTTGGCACGGACCTTGAATGGCGCGGACGTCTCGATGAAGCTGAGCCAGTATTTAACCAGGCGCTTCAGATGTATCTGAAGGACCCGCTGGCAGTGTGCGATCAATCCGCGGTCTATTCGAGGTTAGGCGCCGTGCAAGAGGCCCGCGGTCTAGTTGACGAAAGCCTTCCCGTTTACCAGCGCGCCTATGATGGATACAAAATGTGTTCCGGTCCAGAGAGCCTGGGAGCGCTGGAGCAGCAAGCCCATATTGCCGGCGTGCTGATTAAGCTCGGTCGTGCCACGGAAGCCGCGCCGATGCTGGAAAAGGCCCTGCCCGCATGGAGAAAAATCGTCGGTTCCGGCCCTCAGCTTTCCGATCCCCTATGCCTGCTTTCCCAGGCGTATGTCGAAGTCGGGCGATACCCGGAGGCAGAGAAGGCGGCGAAGGATGCGGTGGATATCCAGCGGGGAAGGATCGCGCCTGAAGACCCGCGCTTCGGAGCGTCGCACTTGTTGTGGGCACGGGCATTGATGGGACAAAGTCGCTACGAGGAGGCGCTGCCGCATGCCGAGATTGCCGATACATTGCTGGCAAGGAATGCAATTTCCGTTAGCACAAAACAAGCAGCTTCCGAAGCTCATCAGTTATTAGCGGATGTTAAGTTCAAACTGACCGGCAAGCAAACTAACTGACGAAATGGGACAATACCTTTCCTACGAAAAACTATCAGGCTTCATGGATTCCGGCGATACCGCCGATTTTTATCAGGCATGAACCTGGTTGACTGGGAACCCTTCACGACCAATTGAAAGCTATCGTTTGAGGCAACCCCATCCAAGCCATAACTAACCAGCTTGACCTGGTAATTTCCTGCACGCGTGTATGCGTGAGTTACCTGCAACCCCTGAAGAGTAACGCCATCGCCAAATTCCCATTGGCAGGAAAGGACTGGAGTCTCTGAGCTTGTTCCGTCGGCAGAGAAAGTTGCCGTCTCTCCAACCTGTACCGAGGATGGGTGATGAGCAATAACGGCAGGCGGCTTTACCTTGATTGAGGTATCTATGATCTTGAGTACGCGGACGGAATGGGCGGCCTGATCGATGACCGGAGCATTTAATTGCCGTCCAGAGAGTTGTTTCCGGTCGAAAACATCCAAAATAGTGTACGGGCCTTTCCCCATCAGTCCTAGGCCGGCAAGCGGGATCGTATGGGTCCGCGAATTGTCTGTCCAATTGAAGATGGTCAGGATGCTCTGCCTAGGGCTTTCCTTCAGCAGAAAGATACTCGGTTGGGCGTCCTCCGGCAGGTAACTCATGAGATCCATTGGTATGGATGCCCGGCCCAGACGCGCCATATCGATCAGATCTTCATTTTGCACCAATGCAAGCCGTTCGGGTTCAGAGCCCAGGGTGGGCAGGTCATCGCCGATTTCATACATTCCTCCCGAGACGGCGTCGAGTGCGATGGAAACCTTAGCCTCGTCTAGCGTAAGTGGATGCTTTCCACCATGCCAGGACTGATCATCTACAGTCTGACTGGAAACGGTGAAGGCGTCCGGGTCAGCCACAAAGAAATTGCGATTCATATAATAGCGCGCGGCGATTCCAGAAGCAGCATCCTTGCTCGAAGCGAAGGTGTGTCCGGTATCCTGTGAAATCCGTCCGAAATCCACATAACCGACGGGATTCAGCATCACGCTTCCGTCCTTGTCTAGCAGGACATTATTGCCGACAGTTTGGCGAATAATGCCCAAACCAATCCTCTGCGCTTGCATGGCTGTCGTATTTGGCCGATAGTAGTATCCTTCAATCGCACTGTCATCCATAAAGTCCATTTTGATGTAGCGGATGCCCCATGTATGGGCCAGCGTCGCATAGGTCTCTCGTAAATATTCCTGGGCACCAGGATTTGTGCAATCCAACACGAACAAGTGGTCTTTGTGCTCTGTCACCCATCCAATATGGATCGGTGCTCCCTTCGCATTGTGTACCAGCCAGTCCGGATGGTTCTGGTAGACCCACGAGCGTTCGGAAACTTCAAATGGGGCGGTCCAAATGCCGGGTACAAGCCCTAGCTTGGTCACTTGCCGTTCCATGCCGGCAAGGCCATAAGGAAAGAGCGTTGCGTTCGGGGTGCTGTATTCTCCCCGCGCATATTGATAGCCTTCATCGATGTGGAAGAAATCATATCCGAGCGACTTTAAGTGCTGCGCTTCCCACTGCGCGTTCGTCAACGCAGTTCCCTCGTTCAAGCCAAAGTAATAGGCGGTCCAACTCCACCAACCCATCGGCGTCGGCGCATCGATGCGAGCGTGGTGTAACTGCCGGACCAGCGCACCATAGGTTTCCAATTGCTGGTGATAATTCGTACCCACACTGAATAGCAATCGCTCCGACGACAACTCCGCTCCAGGCTCCAGCAGTAACTGTAACGGCACTTGATCTTCAGCATCGGAACGGTACAGCGATCCTGAGCTGCGCTTTTCCGCTTCCGTCGTTCCAGAGGAATCCACCTCGTACGCGGCAATGCTAGGCTGGCTGGCATTACCCTCGACGTGAACTCGCAGAATGGTCACAAAACGATCGGAGGTCAGTGCTCCTAGGAACAGACTCTGGTGGCTTTGCCGGTTATAAATGAGTTGACTGCCAAAGGCACGATGCATGTGATCTGGTGCGTCCGCAAGATCGTGAATGGCGATATTAGGGCGGTCCTCACTAAAGCTGTCGGAAAGTACGCGATCTTCAGCGGCGGGTGCAGAGAGATCTAGAATTGAATTGCCTATCGCTGCAACTGGTCGAATCGATTCGATATGGATGGATTTCGATGTAGAATTGTGCACCACGACCTGAATATCGGCAAATGGTTTGT
>JAJZDO010000442.1 GCA_021805955.1 Acidobacteriota bacterium | reverse complement strand
ATAGTGGCAGCCGTGACGGATTCCTACGATGGCTTCATCAACAACGTCAACAACAGTAGCTTCAATAGCGGGGCCGGCAACGTGGCCGAGGCGGGCCTGTACTACTCGACCGACGCGGGCCAGACCTGGCATCTTTCTACGATTGAAGATGGACCCAACCAGGTAATCCAGTCCTCGCAAACCACGCTTCCAGGTGTATTCCCAGGAGTGCCGGTGACTGCGGTGGTATGGAATCCCATGCGCAACATGTTTTTTGCCGCGGTGCAATTCCACGGGTACTATCAGTCGCCTGACGGCGTGACGTGGACACGGATGACAAATCAGCCCGGTACAGCATTGACGACGGGAAATTGCCCAGCGAATCCAGGCACGAATGGAAGCAATTCCTGCGCCATCTTGCGCGGGGTGCTGGCGGTGCAGCCGGTGACGGGCGATATGTTCGCGCTGACCGTAGGGACAAACGCGCTCGGGTTAAACAATGTGGATGAAGGCTTGTGGCAGGATGTCTGCAACGCGGGTCCGAACGGGTGCGCGAACCCGACCGTGCAATTCGGGACGAAAATCGCCGATACGCCGCTTGACGATCCCAGCGGGAATGGGACCATTCCACAAGGCGCATACAATCTGGCGCTGGCTGCGGTTCCCAATGGCGCAGACACGCTTCTGTTCGCCGGCACGCAGGACATCTTTCGTTGCAGTCTGGCGGCAGGATGCGCGTGGCGCAATACGACCAATACGACGACGTGCGTTTCCGGGCAAGTAGCGCCGGCGCAACACGCGATTGCATTTCTGGGTCCGCCGGCCGGGCAAACGCTGCCCCTGCTCTACTTCGGCAATGATGGAGGATTGTGGCGCTCGACGGATGGGGTGGATCAAACGGGCGCCACATGTGCCGCGAGCGATGCCACGCATTATCAAAATCTGAATGGAGGATTGGGATCTCTGGCGGAGGTAACAGGACTGGCAAACAGCGAAAGCGACACCAATGTGCTGCTGGCAGGGTTTGGCGTGAACGGAAGTGCGGCGATGACGAACAGTGGTCAGAGTGCGTGGCCGCAGCTCTTAAGTGGCGAAGGTGGACTGACCGCCATCGACCCGGCAAATCCTGAAAATTGGTATGCGACCTTGGGTCCCTATGTTGCGATCGGGCAGTGCATACAGGGTTCCCGCTGCACGGCCACAGATTTTGCGCCGGCAATTGGCGCGACGGAAACGAGTGGCGACCAGGCATTGCTTTACGCGCCCTATGCGTTGGATCCGGCGGACAGCGCGAATCTGATTGTGGGGACCTGCAGGGTGTGGCGCGGACCAGCGAGCGGGGGCAATATGTGGAGCACAGCAAATGCCATCAGCCCGATGCTCGACGGGCACGCGCAGCCGAGCTGCAATGGGAATGCATTGATTCGGTCCCTCGCGGCGGGAGGCGCAAATGTACAACCGGGGACGGGGGCGGAGAACACCGGCTCACAGGTGATGTATGCAGGTATAGCAGGACTGCTGGATGGCGGAGGCGCCAGTGTCGGTGGCCATGTCTTTTCGACAAAAACAGCCAACACAGCAAGCGGGACAACGGCGTGGATGGACCTCGCGCTTTCGCCGGTAGCGAATGAGCAGAGTTACAATGGCATTTTCAACCCATATTTCTTCGATGTTTCCTCGCTCTATGTCGACCCACACGACGCCACCGGCGACACCGTGTACGCGACGATCCAGGGCTTCGGTGTTCCGCATCTCTACTTGTCGACGGACGGCGGCGCGGACTGGATCAACATCTCGAAAAATCTCCCGGATCTTCCGCTCAACGATGTTCTGGTCGATCCGAACGATGCGAGCGTGGTTTATGTCGCTTCGGATGGCGGCGTGTTTGTCACGCAAAATGTCGCGAACTGCGAATTGAGTGGAGGCCAGTGCTGGAACATCCTGGGAACGGGTCTACCGCTGGCTCCGGCGGTTTCACTTACATCGACGTTGGCTGCTGGAGGGTTTCTGCGGGTGGGCACGTATGGTCGGGGGATCTGGCAGGTCCCATTGCTGAGCGGCGTACCGCAAACCACGATGACTCTGGCACCGACGACGCTGACGTTCAGCGGGCAACAGGTGCAGACTTCGAGCAGCCCGCAAACCGTCACCGTCACGAACACGGGAAGCGTGAGCCTGACGGTGAGCAGTGTTGCGGTCACCGGAGATTTCCTGGAAACCGACAATTGTAGCGGCTCCGTTTCGCCCGGCAGCACCTGTCAAATTCAAGTTGCGTTCAATCCTTCAACCTCCGGAACGCGCGCGGGGACATTAACAGTATCCGGCAATATCGCGGGTGGCGAGGAGAGCGTGGCACTGAGCGGGACGGGCACGACGCAATCGTCCATTGTTCTGCTTCCGAACAATGTGAACTTCGGCGGGCAACAGATCGCTACGACATCCGCCGCACAGCAGGTAACCATTTCCAATACCAGCGCGAGTTCTATCGCTCTCACTTCCGAAAGCGTTACTGGACCGTTTGCAATCCAGACCAACACATGTTCCACCACATTGGCCGCGAATACCGGTTGTACCCTTGCAGTCGTATTCCAACCGACACAGACTGGATCTGCCAGCGGCGTATTGACGGTTGCAACTGGTCAGGGTACCGAAACAATCGGCCTGGACGGTACGGGTGAAAGCCCCGCGACAGGCACGCTAGCACCGACATCTCTGATATTTCCCGCGACTCTGGTAGATACGGCGAGCGCGCCGCAAACGATCACTCTGACAAACAGTGGTGGAACTCCGTTGACGGGAATCGAAGTACAGACGACAGGTGATTTCGAGGTGACGGATGGATGCAGCTACTCGCTGAACGCGCAGTCTTCATGCACGCTGACGGTGCGCTACACTCCCCATACCGCTGGAGCGGAGACCGGCAGCATTACTGTTACAGACAGCTTGGGCAATCAAGTCGTTGCCTTGAGCGGAACCGGGACCGCTGCGGCGACGGACACGTTATCGCCGATGTCGCTGGTTTTTCCCGCGACTCCAGTCGGACAAAGCGCACCATCGCAAACGGTGACGCTGACCAATTCCGGCGATGTGACCCTGGCCCAGTTGAGCATTCAGTCCATCGGCGCGGGATTTGGACAGAGCAGCAACTGCGGGAACGCCCTGGCGGCGCATACCAGTTGCACAATTACCGTGACCTTTCAAGCCTCAACCTCCGGCAACGCAACGGGACAGGTGGATGTCGCCGATTCAATTCGGACCCAGGTCATCCAACTCACCGCGTCAGGAGAAACTCCAGCGGGAGATAATCTTTCTCCGTTGTCGCTCAGTTTTGGCAGCCAGGTGGTGGGCACCATCAGTGCGGCGCAGACGATCACGCTCAGCAACAACGGATCGGCGACGCTGACCGCGATCCATATACAGCCCAGCAATCCGGATTTCATGTTTACGACGACCTGCGGGACCACCTTGCAGGTGGGGGGTTCATGCGCGATTCAGGTTTCCTTCTCGCCTCACGCGGTCGGTGCCGATAGTGGCGTTCTGACTGTCTCCGACGCAGAGAGGGCGCAGCAAATTCCATTGTCGGGGACTGGAGAGCTGCCCAACGTCACACTCACTCCGGTAAGTTTGAATTTCGGGGCCATCGGCGTTCAGGTCCCTTCGCCGGTACAAACGCTTTTGCTTAGCAATGGAAGCACCAGCACGCTCAGTGGAATATCAATTGCGATGAACGGGCCGTTTTCCCAAACAAGCAACTGCGGCACCAGTTTGCCGGCCGGCGGAACATGCACCCTTTCAGTGGTATTTTCACCGACTTCCACTGGAAGTCAAACCGGAACCGCCACAATTAGCAGCACGAATGGTGGAACAATGTCGGTGCAGTTAACGGGAGTTGGTATTTCGTTTGAGTTGTTGTCTGCCAGTGCTACAACGGTATCCATATCCAGCGGCAACGCCGCAAGTTACTCTCTCGAACTGATGCCCGTAAGCGGCTCAACAGGCAATGCAACTGTAAGTTGCGGTAGCCTTCCGCCGAATTCAACCTGCACGGTTACGCCTGGTACCGATACTCTGCTAAGCCCATCCAATATTCAGGTAGCTGTCGCTACGGGTATTGGCAGTTCAGCGCGGATACATCGCGCTGGCATCGCAGGACAAATTCCATGGCCGCTGGGATTGCTCCTGCTGGTCACGCTGTTTGGGTGCATACGCCGCCGCTACGTTGCCCTGCGACTGGGCATGTATCGCCTCGTAATGGTTATCTTAGTAGTTGGACTCATCGGTGGGATAGTAGCTTGCGGAAACGGCGGCGGCGTACTCGGGTCGGGAACTCCAGTTCCACTGCCCAACAACTCAACGACACCATCTGGGACATACACTGTCACAGTTACTGCCGCTGCTGGCGGCCTCGAAAAAACCGTGAGTCTGACCGTCCAGGTACAGTAACATTTCCTGGAACCGTCCAGACAAAAGCGTTCACGCCTCGTAGCGCTACCGGGTCCAATGATCAGGTTCCATCCAGAGCATG
>JAJZDO010001052.1 GCA_021805955.1 Acidobacteriota bacterium | reverse complement strand
AGAGCAGAAGGGCACACTAGAAGGCAGCTTCGGAGAGGTGCAGTTTTCCAAGCAGGTGACGTTGGCGCCGCACAGCACGCAGAGCGTTGCGTTCGATCCCAAGACGACTCCCGCGCTGCACGTGGCGAATCCAAAGCTGTGGTGGCCGAACGGGTATGGACCGCAGAACCTGTACACACTGCACCTGCATTTTGTGCAGCACGGGAAAGATTCGGACGCGAAGGACACGACATTCGGCATTCGAAAGATTACCTACGAGATGCCCGGATCGGACAATTTGACGATCGCTGTGAATGGCGTGCCGGTGTTCATTCGCGGCGGCGACTGGGGCCTGGATGAAGCGATGAAGCGGATTCCGCGGGCGCGGCTGGACGCGGAAATCCACCTGCACCAGATGGCCCACCTGAACATGATCCGAAACTGGGTGGGGCAGAGTACCAGCGAGGACTTCTACGAGCTGTGCGACAAGTACGGAATCCTGGTGTGGGATGAGTTCTTCCAGCCGAATCCGAGCGATGGACCGAATCCGGATGATCTCGAAATCTATCTGGCGAATGTGCGGGACAAGATCCTGCGCTTCCGCAACCATCCCTCGATTGCGCTGTGGTGCGCGCGCAACGAAGGCGACCCGCCTCCGGAGATTGCCAGCGCGCTGCTGAAGATGATTCCGGAGCTGGATCCTGTGCGGCTGTACCAGCCAAACTCGACCGCAGGCCGCGGCGTGGTGTCGCATGGACCGTATTTCTGGCGCGAACCCCAGGCATTTTACGTCTACGATGCGCCGTTCAAGACGGAGACCGGCAGCGTCTCGGTGCCGACGATTGAGTCGATTCACGGCATGATGCCGCAGAAGGATTGGGAAACCATCAACGATGATTGGGCGCAGCATGACCTGGCCAAGGGCGCGCAGCACGGCGATGTGTATCCATATATCCTCGCCGGACGGTACGGCCGCGTGGCGAACCTTGCCGACTTCGTGCGCAAGGCGCAGATGATGAACTACGAGGCGTTTCGCGCGATGTATGAAGGACGTAACGCAATGCTGTTTCATCCTGACACCGGCGTGCTGACCTGGATGAGCGACCCGGCTCACCCGAGCTTTGTGTGGCAGTTGTACGATTACGACCTGGAGCCGAACTCTTCGCTGTTCGCGGTTGAGTCTGCATCGGAGCCGGTGCATATCCAGATGAACGAGGCAAACCGGATGTTGCAGGTGATCAACAATCTGCCGCAGCCGATCTCCGGAGCGACTGCCCACTTGTCGATCCTGAATCTCAGGGGAAAGTCCGCGCTGGAACGTGATTACGCGGTGAATGGGCCGGCGGATACCGCGATCAACCTTGGCACCATCCCAGTCTCTGAGGAAATTTCGGCAGTTTACTTTGTGCGATTGGAACTGCGAGACTCCAGCGGGAAGGTGCTGTCACGCAACCTGTACTGGAAGCCGAATCCTTCACAAGGCGAAGACCTGACGCCACTGAACCAATTGCCGGTGATGCATCTGACAGGCGCGGTGACGCGGCACGACACCGATGGTCGCGTGCTGCTGGACGTTACGTTGCGGAACCCTGGCAAGACGATGGCCCTGATGGCGCACCTTCAACTGCGGCGCAAAAGTTCGGGTGACAGGGTGCTGCCCGTGTTTTACTCCGACAACTATATTTCCCTGGCGCCGGGCGAGAGCCGCACGATAACGGTGGACGCAGCGGAGTCCGATTTGAAGGGCGATGTTCCGATGGTGGTGCTGGACGGCTGGAACGTCGATATATCCCCGGTGACACATGCAGACAGCATCATGGCATTGAACATGGACGCTCAAGTAAGCCAGTGGCCGGTGACGGGTCTGCCGATGATCACCGCGGGGCTGGGGACACAACAATAGGGGCCGCAGGAACGAGTCCGCGAACCATGCGTTGAGAGCGAGCGATTCGAGCCAGTGGAACCTGCCATCCGCGTCACTGGCCTGGGACGGGCGGTTCTGTTTTGGCCGGAGGCGCTGCACTTGCTTGCGTCGCGGGTCGCACCAGCAACGCGAGTCGAGGAAAACTAAAGCTGCCCGCCGCGTCGTCGATCACGTTGACCTGGCAGGTGTATAGGCCGGGCGGTATTTTCTCCAGCGGCACATCCACCAGAAATCCCACGCCGTTCTGCTGCGGAAGATTGATGCGGCTTGCAACCACCAGGGGAGTTTCCAGGGTCTTCACGGAATTATCAAGCAGTTCCATGTTGGTGAGTACGCGAATCGCAGGTTGATCGGCATTTCCTTGCCTGTTCTTCGTTGTGGGAGTCGCGCGCGAACCGAGGTCGCCACTCCCTCGCAATTCGCCGGGCTGGGCATGGGCGGGATCATAGATCTGGTACAGCAAATACATGTGCTGCCCCTGCTGAAAGACGTGGGGAACGTTGGGAATCCATTCGTTTCCATCGACCACGAGCGGATTTTCCGTCTTTTTAGCGAATGGAACTTGCTGGCTGGAAAGCACGACGGAACTGAGTTTGACCTGGTCTTTTTTGTACTCCGGCACGGTGATGTTGGCTTGGAAAGAGCCCATGCGGCCGGTTTCATTCTCGCGCACGACGAACTTGATCTGATAGGTACCGGGAGCGAGCGTGAAACTCGTAGTGTATTGGATATTTTTCTGCCGCGCGTCCTGCGCCGTCTTCAATTTCAACTTGACCGTATCGCGGACGTTGCCGACTTGCATCCCAGCATGGTTCATCACCTCGCCGATCACATCCAGTGTGGCTTTGTCCTCATCTCCGCCGCGAACAAAAGGAATCTGAGAGCCCGGGACGATCAGCGAGACGGGCACGATGAAGTTGCCCGCGCGAGTCCAGAAATAATAGGCGTCGAGATAGACCATCATGTCGGTCGCGGGCAGATCGCTGGTCAGTTCTTCTTCCAATTGCCGCTCGCGGTCATCGCTGGTGGAATGCTTAAAGTCCGCGGGCGCCCAATAACCAGGCCGGTATTCGAGTTTCACATCGCCGCGCTTGACACGAATCGTCAGCTTGCGAAATTTTCCGTCGCGCGCCAGGTTAGAGGAGCGGAACGCTACTTCGTAATAGGCCGCGGTATCGCGCTGGATGCGCTGGAAGGCGGGAGCAAAGTCATTGGTGTCGAAGAATGCCTTGCCGCCCGTGTCGGTCGAGAGTGCCGACAATGTTTCCTGCGAGGCGAAGTTTGAATTGAATTGGCTGGTGACGGCAGCGCCGGAATATGCCGCATTGCCGCGCAGACTGGCTGTCTGCGAATCTCCGACGGGTGGCAGCGCCTCCAGGCCGCGCACGTCCACGGTATAGATGGAAAGATTGGCGCGCACCGAAGCGTTGATGGCCGCGTTCAACGACGCCTGATTCTCAATACCGGTGCGGGTGAGACCGCCAGAGAAGAACAGGAGAGATTTTTTTTGCGGGATGCGTTGCAGCGCCTTGGAGACGGACTCGATCGCATAGAGTTTGATATCCGTATTGACGTAGTTGTATTCGCTTTCATCCGGCGTGTAGGAATCGCTTAAATCCTGGGTTCCGTTGGTTGTTCCATCTCCGCCGGCAGCCATGCCCTGGCCTTCATTGCCGTTATAGCGGTTGATCTGGCGAAGGATCAGATTCTTGTCGGAGGTGAAATCCTGATCGAGACTGAGCGATGTGCCGAGGGACACCAACGCCACCAGATCGGCGGGCTGCATCTGGGTTTGCACATAGCTCCTGGCGGCGGCGACGGCGCGATCCAGGTCCTCGACCTGCATTGAGGACAGGTCGAACATCATCACGATGAGCCGCCGATTTCTCAACGCCGCTTCATCCATTTGCCCGTCCTTTGAAAAGAGCTGTACCTGCCGCGCGGCCGTGTTCGCCTCGCTGGTTCCACTGACGGTCCCTTCGCTTTGACGGGCGAGATCATCCACATTCTCAAAATCCAGCGAAAGAATATGTTGTGGCTTGCCATTTTCGAGAACGGTAAAGTCGCTGGGCTTCAACCCGGTAACAATCTGTCCGGTCTTCTTGTCCCGCACCACCACATTCGTCAGCACGATGTCGCTGTTGACCTTCAACGCGTAGGACGCCTGCGAGTTATCCGCAGTCTGCGGAGAAGCGTTGCTCTGCGCCTGGCCAGCAACACAGACAATACCCACGAATGCGGCCAACAACAGAGAGAATTTCCGAGGGCTGCGATGCGTTCGTGGATGGGTCATGTTCTTCTCCTCAAGCGAAACCGGTACCGGGGCTAATATCGAAATCGGGCCAGAAAGAGGATCTGCCGGATCGAGGCTGCGGATGTCACCTGCCCCTGCGTCGGAGTTCCAATGTAACTATCGACCGTGCCATATTGCACTGTGTTGAATACATTGTTAGCAGTGCCGCGAAGTTCCAGCGAACAAGTGCCGCCGAAGTGGATTGTCTTCGACAACGACATATCCACAGCCACAGTTCCCGGGCCAGGGATGGAATTTCGAGATGCGTTCCCATATTCGGGAGCGCCGGTGACCGGATTGATGGGAGCGGT
>JAJZDO010000242.1 GCA_021805955.1 Acidobacteriota bacterium | reverse complement strand
CTGGCACGAATGAGATACACGGCGACCTGTGGGAGTACTTCCGCAACACCGTGTTGGACTCCAAGAACTTCAACGCGCTCACGATTCCCAATTATCACGAAAATCAATTCGGCGCGACACTTGGTTTCCCGATCCTCAAGAACAAGCTCTTCTTCTTTGGGGATACACAGGCCAACCGTATCATCTTTGGCAACACACAGACGATGACGGTGCCTACGGCTCTGATGCGTCAGGGCAATTTCAGTGAGTTGTTGAGCACCTCGCTCACCGGATCAGCGCAGCCGATCTATCTCTACCAGCCCAACCAGGAAAACGGCACGCTGCTTCAGTGCAACGGCCAGCAAAACGTCTTCTGCTCGAATCAGATCAGCAAGGTTGCACAGAATCTCCTGAACCTGTATCCGATGCCAAACGCCAACGGCGGCAAGACGTATAACAACTACATCGTCAACACGAACGACTCGGATAACACCTTCCAGTGGGATACCCGCATGGATTACAACGCGACGAACAGCGACCAGATGTTTGCGCGTTTCAGCTATTATCACGAGCCGGGTAACTATCTTCCGCCATTAGGCCCGATTCTGGATGGCGGCAGCTTTGGCAATGATGGAAACATCATTAACCTGGGTGAAAATTTTGTGTTGAGCGAGACGCATGTGTTTACGCCGACGCTCTCCAACGAGTTCCGCTTTGGCTATAACTATCTCCATGATGGATATGTGCAGCCCAACGCGAATACCGATATCGCCGCAACTCTGGGTCTGGGCGGCATTCCGTATGGTCCGGATTTTCCGCAGAATGGCGGCTTGCCGAACGTCTCGATTGGAGGCGTCTCCAGCTTTGGCAGTACGACATTTTATGTTACGGACGAACATGAGAACGTCTTCCAGGTTCTGGACAACGTGACGAAGGTGATCGGCAACCATACGCTGCGCATGGGCGTGGACTTCCAGAGCATCCGCTTCTCCACCCTCCAGCCACCGTTTCCGCGCGGCACTTACAGCTTCAGTGGTCAGTACACGAGCAACCTGAATCAGAACTTTACCGGTTATGGAGTAGCCGACTTCCTCGCCGATCAGAACAACTTTGCGCAAATTTCCAACGAGTTCAAGAACGGGGATGCGCACTGGTACCGCTCTGGCTATGCCGAGGATGATTGGCGCGTGAACGACAAATTCACTCTGAACCTGGGCCTGCGCTACGACTACTATCAACCGTACAAGGACGTGGGTGGATATCAGGCGAGCTACTACATCACGGGAGCCGTTGGACCCGGCTTCGGACAGGCAGTCTTTGAGATTCCCTCGCAGCAACGGAACTACCCGATCAACTCACTGTTTACCAACCTGCTGGCGAAAGATAACATTACGCTCCAGTACGTCAACAATCCAGCCCTGATCAACGGGCAAATGACCAATTTTGCTCCGCGAATCGGGTTCTCCTACGCGATGGATGAGAACGATGTGATCCGTGGCGGATACGGCATCTTCTATGGTGGCTTGGAAAGCACGGGGTACTATCCGAACCTGGGTGAAAACTATCCCTTCCAGTTCACGGATACCTTCCCGGCACCGAACTGTGTCGCCAACAACTGCCCGAGCGTCAGTGACCCAGCGTACGGCGGCATTTCGCTGGAGAATGGATTCACGACGCAGTTGGCCGGCGGGCTGGCGAACTTCATCTCAACTCCTGCGCTGCGCGGCTCTGACCAGAACACGCAGACGCCGTATACGGAGGACTACAACCTTTCGTACCAGCACGAGTTCAACGCGAATCTGGCGATGACGCTGTCCTATGTCGGCGACGTATCGCGTCACCTCGAGGTCTTCCCAGACCCCAACAATCCATTTGCACTGACCAATCCTTCGGTCAACTCTCAAATCTATCGTCCGTTCCCTGACTTCGGCGGCACGGCTTATACCAATTACGCGGGCGCAAGCAACTACAACTCGATGCAGGCTAAGCTCCAGAAGCGTATGTCGAACGGGTTGAACTTCCTTGCCAGCTACACTTGGGCGCACTCGCTGGACGATGCGCCGACGCCGCTGGGCAGCACTGGCGACGGCGGCTATCGCAATACCAACCTGCTCCCGATTGAGAACGACTACAGCAACTCGCCCTTTGATGTTCGTCAGCGCTTCACCTTCAATGGTTATTACGATCTTCCCTTCGGGAAAGGTCGTAGCTTCATGAATCATGGAGGCGTGCTGAATGCGCTCGTCGGTGAATGGTCCACGAACCTGACGTTCTTTGCGCAGACGGGCAATCCCTTCACCGTCTATCCGAACAACACCGGCCCGTCCGGCGGAGGAACGCGCGCGATTCTCGTCGGGGATCCTTTCAAGGGGGGTGGCACGCCCAATCCGACTAACCCAAATGTTAGCTGCCCGGCCAAGGTGAAGACGTTGCAGAACTGGTACAACCCTTGCGCCTTTGCCAATCCGGTCTCCGGCACGGAGATCAGCCCCGGGCCTTATAACGGCAGCTACACCACGCCGCAGCCCGGCTACCTGTATCCGGCCCAGGTGACAGCGAAGAGCCAGGTTCTCCAGTTGCTAGGCGGCAAGCGTAACGAGATTTACGGCCCCGGCTACGAGCGGATCAACATGTCCATCTTCAAGCAGTTCCCGACCTTCCGGACGCAGTATCTGGAGTTCCGCGCAGATATCTTCAATGTGCTGAACACCCCGGCATACGGCATCCCGAGCGTCACAAACATCAACTCCAACGGCGGCCAGATCACATCTCCCCGCTTCTTCCAGAACTTCACTCCAGACGCGCGCTTCTTCCAGTTCGCGATGAAGTATCAGTTCTGATTTAGACTTCACGGTGTGGGGCGGTTTGCGCCGCCCCGCATCGTAGGAGCCACACAGGAATGTCTCTTCCCATCACTCCGTTGCTCCGCTCAGCCGCTCTTTTGCTGGGTTTTCTGGCATGTGGCGCGTTTTTGTGTGCGGCGCAGCCCCCTTCCGCAGCCAGCGACGACAGTCTTTTTCAGCAGGCCATGTCCGCGATGCAATCCGGCAGCTTCGCTAGAGCGCGCAGCATCCTGATTGGGTTGCGTGCCCGGCATCCTCATGACTTCCCAGTCGATGAGTCGCTGGGACTGGCCTGTGCGCAACTGGGCGACCTCAAATCCGCTTTGCTCTCTTTCCAGCAGGCTGCGCAGGACGATCCTGGCTCGGCTGTCGGGCAAGCCAATCTTGGAACCGCGTATCTGAAGCTCCATCAGAACGCTTTGGCCGTTCATGCGCTGGAAGCCAGTCTCCGGCTCGACCCTTCCAACGCTTCCACGCAAGCTGCTCTTGCTCAGGCTTACATGCTGCTGCACCAGCCCCAGAAGGCCGTTCCAGCTTTTCAGGCCGCGCTGAAGCTGAATCCGGAAGACTCTGGTCTGCTCTATAACACGGCCCTGGCGGAGTTTCAGGCCGGCAATGCTGCCCAGGCGGAGCCGCTGCTGGCGCGGATGCCAGGACTGGAGAACTCTGCCGAAGCGCAGTCGCTGTATGGGGACGTGGATGAATCGCTTGGGAAGTATGAGGATGCGGCGAAGTATTACGCCAACGCAGCGCGTCTCGATCCCAGTGAGTCCAACGTCTTCATGCTGGGGATTGAATTTTTGCGCCACTGGACCTTCGACCCCGCGATCAAGGAGTTCGAGGCTGGTGTGCAGCGTTTTCCGAAGAGCACTCGCATGCAGGTAGGACTCGGTGTTGCCTACTACGGGGGAAGTTACTATGACAAAGCAATCCCGGTCTTTGCCGCTCTCCTGAAGAAGTCTCCCGACAATGCGCTCTACGCCGAGCTGTTGGGACGCGACTGCACGGTGCTCACCGAGGGCATTCGTCCGGAGTGCGCCTCGCTGGTTACCTTTGCTGAGCGCCACCCTGGAAACGCAATCATCGCCACCTACGCAGCTACCAGCATTCTTCATCAGCCGCAGAGTCAGCAGCAGCTGGATACTGCGCGCAGCCTTTTAGCACATGCACTGCGCGCCAACCCACGCATGCCGCAGGCGCAGTTTGCCATGGGCCTGCTGCTCCAGCAGGAAAAGCAATGGAGTGAAAGCATTCCTCGGCTGGAAACGGCTATCCAGTTGAAGCCGGACTACGCCACAGCTCACTATCGACTCGCGCTTGCCTACAATCACAACGGGGACAAGCAGAAGGCGCAGGAGCAGATCGCGCTCGAACTGAAATACAGCAAGGCCGATCGCGCAGAGGTGGAGAATCGCCTGCGTTCGGTCACCACATTTCTGGTGAAGATGCAATGACCCCTCTTCCGCAATTCGATTCCGACAGCTTCCGTATGGTCTCCCGTCGTGTCGCGCTCAATCGCCGTGATTTTCTTCGTGCTGCCGGACTGATCGGCGCAAGCGCGCCGTTGCTCGGATTCCAGCCGCTGCGCGCTGCCGCACTTCCGCGCGGACACAAAGTCGTCGTTGTCACCTTCGGAGGTGGTGCACGCGATGAAGAAACCTTCGCTCCGGACGGCCAGGAGAACATTCCGCATCTGATACAAATTCTC
>JAJZDO010000133.1 GCA_021805955.1 Acidobacteriota bacterium | reverse complement strand
CAAGGTGCCATTCCCATAGAGGGCCATGGTCGCTCCTCCAGGCACAGGTATCCTTTGGTTCTCCGTTGGAGGCGCGGGGGTAACTGGAGGCGTCGGATAGGTACTTCCGGGAAAGTTGTACACGTTGAGCACGCCCATATTCAAAAGGCTCACGCTGGCAGTGGCTTGACCGGTCACTGAATCCACATTGCTATTTCCGCATTCCGGACCGCAGTTCAGCAGCCAGCCCGTGGTTCCATCGGAAGAAAAGATGGTGTTATACGGGCGATCGAACTTGATGGGATTTCCATTCCGGTCGAGCACGGGAACCACGCAGTAGACCGGCAGGTTGACCGGCTGACAGTTCACCGGGGCGACAGTGCTCGGCCAGCTTGCCTCGTTCGGAAAGGTTGGCACCGGCATGACTGTACCGTTCGGCTGCTGGAGATGAATGATCCGGTAGGCATAGTCGCTGTTCAGCACAAAGGCCAGGATCACCGTGGCACTAGGATTGGAGACAATTTTGTACACATTTGGGAGGTTGAGGTAGACGTCCACGCCCTGCAAATAATCGAGTACCGTCACGTATTGTGCGGTCTGGCTGGCCGCGATGACATACTGGCCGCTTGAGGGAACGAAGACGCTGGCGGAAAAGAGGGTCAGTCCGCTGATCGGGGCCTGGACCTGCTCCTTCGCGTAATTGACCGGGACCAAACTGCCGTCTCCTGAGCCATAGACATACCCGATGGACTGCTCGGGATAGTTCAAAATAAGGCTGGGCAGCTTACCGCTGTACCCGCCAACGAAGAAATAGGGGATTGTGCCGTTCTCGCTGTTTCGAATGTCGTAGCGGGCGTCCACAATCTGCAATGAGCCGGCTTGAGCGGGTGAGGGATTTTGAATCGCTACCAGAACCCGTTCAAGGATGGTGCTTGGAGGGAAGGGGCGACCGGCAAAAAACGAATTCTGGCCAAGACAGCCTATCATCCAGAAGACGCTTGCTGCGGTAACGACACTGAGGGCTACTCGGACCAAAATACTACGACTCATCAAAGCTCAATGCTCCAATTCGAGGGCACTTTCAACGTTCCTGGCTGTAAGGCTAGTGTATACCAGACATCTGCATCTGGCGCTTCTGCGCCGCACCTACTAGGATAATCAAACGGACCCATTCCCATGCCAACGATCTTGAGTGAACTGTTCCAAACACGAAGCGTTCTTTGCGATGGCGCCATGGGCACCATGCTCTATGAACGCGGTATATTCATTCATCGTTGCTATGACGAATTGAATCTTTCGCAACCGGACCTGATTCGGGCGATCCATGAGGAATACCTGCAAGCTGGGGCGGAGATTGTCGAAACCAACACGTTCGGAGGCAATCGATACCGGCTGCAACGCCACGGACTCCAGGACAAGATCCACGAGATCAACCTGGCTGGCGCGCAGGTGGCCCGGAAGGCCGTCGACCAGCTGCTGGACAAACAGGCAACCCGGGCCTATGTTGCCGGCGCCGTTGGCCCCCTTGGGGTGCAGATTGAGCCGCTGGGAAAGGTCTCCCTTGAAGAAGCCCGGGAAGCGTTTGCCGAGCAAATCCGTGCTTTGGCCGAAGGCGGCGTCGATCTGTTGGTGCTGGAGACGATGACCTCGCTCAATGAGGTTTGCCAAGCTATCCTGGCGGCGCGGGAAACAGCGCCGAATTTGGCTGTCCTCGCCATGGTGACGATCGATGAAGATGGAAACGCGCTGGATGGTTCCTCGCCGGAGATGGCGGCGAGAAAACTGACGGAGTGGGGCGTGGATGCGGTGGGTTGCAACTGCAGCGTGGGACCGGCAACCATTTTAAGCGCAATTGAGCGGATGAGGACGGCGACGGCGCTGCCCCTGGTTGCAATGCCCAACGCGGGGATGCCTCGCGCCGTCGATGGGCGAAACATCTATCTTTGCTCGCCGGAATACATGGCCAGCTTTGTGCGCAAATTTGCGCAGGCTGGGGTGCAGTTTGTCGGGGGATGTTGCGGCACAACGCCCAGCCACATTCGCGCCATGCGGTCCGCGTTGCGGGCACTGGAGGCTCGCAAAAGTGGGCCGGTCGCGCCCGCCGCCGTGAGCGTGCAGAATGCGGTGGCGCCGCCGCCGCTGGAACAGCGGTCGAAGCTTGGCTCAGACCTTGTCGCCGGCAAGTTCATCGCCCTGGTCGAGATCGTGCCTCCGCGCGGCATCAGTGCCCGGCGCGAACTCGAGGCCGCGGCCATGCTGGCGCAGCACGGAGTGGAAGCGATCAACGTTCCGGACTCGCCTCGCGCCTCGGCACGCATGAGCGCGTTGAGCCTGTGTTTGCAAGTACAGCAGCAGGTTGGCATCGAAAGCGTTCTGCATTACACCTGCCGCGACCGCAATGTGCTCAGCATTCAATCGGACCTGCTGGGCGCTGCCTCCCTGGGCTTGCGCAACATCCTTTGTTTGACGGGCGACCCGCCCAAGCTAGGGAATTATCCCGATGCCACGGCGGTATTCGACGTGGATGCAATTGGGCTCGTCAACATTGTTCGCAACCTGAATTGCGGACTGGACATCGGCGGCAATTCCATCGGCGCTTCGACCGGGTTTGCTATCGGCGTTGCTGCCAATCCCGGAGTGCCGGACATCGATAATGAAGTTCGTCGCTTCGCCTATAAAGTGGAAGCCGGCGCGGAATATGCCATCACGCAGCCGGTCTTCGATCTGCGGCTGCTAGAAGCATTCCTCAAACGCGTGGAGCAATTTCATCTTCCAGTGATCGCTGGGATCTGGCCGCTTGTCAGTCTGCGCAACGCGGAGTTTATGCGGAACGATCTGCGCGTATTTGTCCCGGACGACATCCTGTTGCGCATGCAGCAAGCCGAAACGCCGGAACTGGCGCGGGCCGAGGGAGTGAAGATCGCGCAGGAAATGCTGGCGGCTGCGCGCGGCATGGTACAGGGCGTGCAGGTGAGCGCACCCGCTGGCCGCTTCGAAGCAGCATTGACGGTAATGGAGAGTGTACTGCGCGACAATTCCGCTTCCGCCAAAATGGAAGAGGACGTGCGCGGATTGACATTGAAAACGGGTCGGGAAACGGGCCTGAAAGAGAAACAGGGAGTCGACCTTGGCAAACTTTGAAGAGTCTTTGAAACAGTTGGAAGCAATTATTGACAAGCTGGAACGCGGCGACCTGCCGCTGGAAGAGTCGGTGCGGCTGTTCGAGGAAGGCGTCAAACTATCGAATGCCTGCAAGGGTGATTTGGAAGCGGCGGAAGGCAAGATCCAGATACTTCTCAAGCAGAAGGATGGGAGCCGCAAGGCGGAGTCGTTTCCGCAAGCCGATGAGCAGAACTAGTCCGGCGAGGGAGATGTTTCCTTACTTGGCATTGGCGAAACTCATGATTGGGTCTGTCGGATGTTAGAGCGAGTCATTCTGAGCGCAGCGAAGAATCCAGAGGGTGATGACAGAGTTTACTATATGCATATCGTCTGGATTCTTCACTTCGGTCGCGTCGCCCAGGCGACCGACCTCCCTTCAGAATGACTCCAAACCACAAATCACCACACAAACTGTAAATCTGCTCTAGGGCTACATCACCATCTTGGCAATGGTAGCCAGCTGCATGTTCGAAGTGCCTTCATAAATCTTTCCAATTTTCGAGTCGCGGAAGAGCTTCTCGACCGGATAGTCTTTGACAAAGCCGTAGCCGCCAAACACTTCGACAGCCTGGCTGGCCACGCGTTCGGCGACCTGCGAAGCAAAGTATTTTGTCATCGCAGCCTCCTTCAGAAAATCCAGTTTGGCATCCTTTAACCGCGCGGCGTTGTAGACCATGAGGCGCGCGGCTTCAATGTCGACAGCAAGTTCCGCGAGCTGAAACTGAATGGCCTGAAAGTCGGCGATCGGCTTGCCAAACTGCTTCCGCTCCTTGGCATACCGTGCAGCGTGATTCCAGGCTCCTTGAGCGAGGCCGAGCATTTGCGCGCCAATTCCTATGCGACCCTCATTCAAAGTTTCGATGGCGATCTTGTACCCCTTCCCCGCTTCGCCCAGCAGATTCGTAGCCGGAACTTTGCAGTCTTCCAACACCACTTCACAGGTGCTGGAGGCGCGAATGCCGAGCTTGTCTTCCTTTTTCCCGAGCGTGAAGCCGGGAAAGCTCTTCTCCACCAGAAACGCGTGAATTCCCTTGTATCCGGCTGCCGGATCGACGGTGGCAAACACAATAAACAACTCCGCTTCCTGGGCATTCGTGATCCAGAGTTTCTGGCCGTTCAATACATACTGGTCGTCCTTCTTCTCTGCCCGCGCCTGCAACGCGAATGCATCGGAGCCAGAAGCGGCTTCGCTGAGCGCGTAGGCACCGACCCATTCCTTCGCCATCCGCGGCAGATAGCGCTGCTTTTGCTCATCCGTACCCCAGCGCAGCAGCGCGTTGATGACCAGCGTGTTCTGTACGTCGACCAGGACGCCGACGGAAGGATCGACGGCGGAAATTTCCTCAACTGCAAGAATGACTTCAAAGAACGTGCCGCTGGAGTTGTTTAT
>JAJZDO010001102.1 GCA_021805955.1 Acidobacteriota bacterium | reverse complement strand
TCTTCGCAGCGCTGGTTCCGGCATGCGCAGCGGCAGTCTCCTTTGTCGCTGTGATCGGCTTCAGGCTGCGCACGTACTCCACAAGCTGATTGAATTGCGGATCGGGCAGCGTGATCTGCGGCATGCCCCCCGCGCGCATCTTCGGAGTCAAGTGGCGCAGCAGATATGGCAATTTATCGCCGGGGAACTTTGCTCCAACGCCAATCAGCGACGGCGCAAATCGCGTTCCCTGACCGTTTGCACCATGGCAGGCAACGCAACCCAGATTCTGGAAATACTCCCGGCCGGGCATCGCCGACTTCTCCGGTACGGCTGCAGTCATCGACTGCGCGGCAGGCGCGGCGGCTGGTGAAGCTGCCTCCTTCTCCGGAGAAGGCACGGCTGACTGCATCTGCGCAGGAAGCGGCGATGCAGCTTCTCCCGTTGCCGCGGCGTGCGCCGGTGCCTTCAACGTGTGCAGATAGGCAACGAGCTGGTTCAGTTGGCCAGGACTGCCAAAGAATGGAGGCATGCCGCCTGCAGACATCTTTGCGTTCGGGTGCTGAATCAGATTGGCCACCTGCGCGTCGCTGAGCGGAGCAAGCAGCGGAGCAAGAGCCGGAGCGCGTCCTCCGCTTCCATTCGGACCATGACAGCCAATGCAGCCATGCTCCAGATATATCTTTGCGCCTGCAAGGGCAGCAGCGGAGGGTGCGGCAGAAGCGGCGACAGGAGTGCCGGTGCCGGACGGAGAGTTCGCAGCGGCACCTTCGGCCGCGGCATGTCCGGAGGCGGTCGGAGCAGGGGAGGGCGCGGTCGCATCGGTCGCATATGAAGCCTGCACGTTTGCAGCAGGAGTTCCGATCACCGCAAGATAAGCCAGCAGCGCCTTCATCTCGTTCGAAGAAATATCGACGGAGGGCATTTTGCCTGCAAGCATAGCCGCGTTCGGATGATGCAGCAGATCAATCAATTGCGCTTCTGGAAACTTGGTTGTAATCCCACTGAGATTCGGCCCGACAACTCCGCCGAGGCCCACATCGCCGTGGCAGCCGGAGCATCCATGTTCCTGAAAGACTCCCCTGCCCCGCGCGACCAACCGACTGACTGGCCCGCTGGGCATTTCGGATGGGCCTGTGCCTCCGGGGGATTCTATATATGGGTGAAAGGGCGCAGCAGAATAGGCTTTTTCCTGCTGCGCCTGCAGCTTGAGCTGTGCAGCAGTGCCGGGATCGCGCCGATCATCCATTTCACTCCGGAATCCGAGATACACAACTCCCACCATGACGATGGCAACTGCCAGCACAGGAATCGGACGACGCCAAGGTCGGCGCTCAAGGCTGTGGTCCAGAAACGGAAGCAGGAAGAAACCGGTAGCCAGCAATCCAGGGACCACTACGACGGCGAAGACAACTTTTGGACCTTCCCAGAACTTGAGCCATTCAAACATCGGCAGGTAATACCACTCCGGTCGCGGCAGGAAGTGCGTATCCGCGGGATTGGCGATGGGGCCGAGACCGGTCGGATGGAAATATGCGAGAAAACCGAGACCGGCCATCAGGAGCAGCGAAAAAACCATGTCCATGATGACCTGCTTCGGATAGAAGTACTCGGCTGGCAACTTCGGCTCAATCGGATCTTCGTTCATCGGACCGGCCGCTCCTGCCTTGCGGAACAGGAAGATGTGCGCAGCGATGAAGAGAAAAATGCAGCCGGGAATCAGAAAGACGTGAGCCACGTAAAAGCGCGACAGCGTGAGGGTGCCAATCATGTCTCCACCGCGGAGCATGCGTGTGAGCCAGTTGCCGACAAGTGGGACCTCGCCGACGATGTTGGTTCCCACCGCGGTGGCGAAATAGGCCTTTTGATCCCATGGCAGCAGATAGCCGGTGAAACCCATGCCGAGTACAAACATCGAGAGTGTGGCACCGGAAATCCAGAGCAACTCGCGGCGGCCCTTGTACGAACCATAGAGGAATGTCTGGAGGAAATGCAGAGCAAGCACGATAATCATCGCGCTGGAGCCGTAGGAATGGAGACTGCGCAAAAATGCGCCTGCGGCCACCTGCTTCATGATGTAGGCGACGCTGGTATGCGCTGTCTCCGCCGATGGCACATAGTAGAGTGCGAGACAGATGCCGGTGATGATCTGCGAGATGAAGATGAACAGCAGTCCGGAACCGAAGACATAGGCCAGGCGTGCGCCGCCCGGCACCGGTTCGTTGAGCGATTCCTTCATCAGTTTGTTCAGATCGGCTCGCCTATCGAGCCAGTGAAAGAGTTTTCCACGCGCAGAGCCGGAAGACTCGGAGGCATTGCTGGTCTTTTTGTCGTTTTCCACGGCGTCACCCTTCTCCGTCAGTTCAGTATTTCCTTGTTCGGTACATTGGATCGGAAGTACTCGAAATGGACCTGAAGTTTTCCGTTTTGCACACGCGAAGGCAGTTCATCCATTCCACGAGGAGGCGGCCCATATACGTGAGTTCCATTCGGCTTAAACCGGCCGCCATGGCAGGGGCAAACAAATTCATCCTGGCCCTGCTGCCAGGAGACACTGCAACCAAGATGCGGGCAAATCGCCGAAAGTACGTGAAGATCGCCAGTTTCAGCGCGGTGCACATACACCGACTGCGAACTGACGACTTCACGCCATCCATCGCGCTGCACGAAGGTGATTGTCTTTCGGACCGGGGACTGAGCGGCGGCAAAATCGCTTACCGACCCAACCTCCGACCATCCCGAACCCGTAGCTTTTGCGTAGAGCGGATAGAGGGCATACCGGAGCACGGGCACAGCCAGCAAAGCTCCCATTGCTGCTGTACCAATTCCCAGCAAGGCGCCGAGAAAGGAACGGCGGTTGATGACGATAACTTCGCTCTTTGCGGATGAAGCCGGAGCGTGGTCGTTTGTTTGCATCGGACCTCCTAGAAGTTGAGCCAGAGAGCAACGTAGACGGTGTTGTTGTCGGAAGCATTGCGCTGGGCACCGTCGTAGTTGGTGCTGGCTCCGTTGAATTTGGTGTAGCCGGTATACGCTACCGTCAGGTCAATATTCTGCACTGGCCAGTAGCCAAACTGGGCGATGTAACCGGCTGTATCCGGATTTCCATTGTTGCTTCCGGTAACAGCGGCTGGCGCGTAAAGAAGCGCGTCGGAGTTGCCGGTCGTCTGGAACAATGCGCCGGTCAAGGAATACCGACTGCGCCAGTGAAAGGTACTGTCCAGCTTGAGCGTGTTGAGATGGTTGTCTACCGTCGTTGCACCGCCAGCGGCGTAGGTCGCATTCAAAGTAGAACTCTCATGAATCCAGGTGCCATGCGCGTCGAGCAGGTTGGCTCCGAATGGCCGCTCGTACTGGAAGTCGAAGGAAGGATCGATGTAGTCGTCTGCCGGACCGGAGACCGCATTCGGAAAAGACTTCATATAGATGCCATAGCTTCCTACTTCGAGGTAGTTACTGCCAAAGTTCTGCTGCCACGCCATGCGCCAGTATGGTGCGACCCCGCTGATGTTATATGGCTGTCCTGTGCCAGTAATCGGCGTTGGAGCGCCTGCATGCTCGGAGCGATAGATCGAAATGTCGCCGTAGAGATGATCGTTCCACATGCCGTATCCGCCGACACCTGCAACATCCTGTCCCAAATTCTGAATCACGGGCGACGCCAGCGACCCCACTCCGCTGGATGTTGAAATCCACGGGAATCCCCAGGTCGGCGTGCTGTTCCAGATGTCCTCGACGCCGGGATTGTTGTTTGCTGTGATGCCATATTGCCAGTCTTTTCCGGCGAGTTTACCCTGATTTGCGTAACGCAGATCGGTGTTATCCATGCCGAAGTGGTCGTCTGCGTGCGTGTAGGTGACTTGAGCAAGTCCCCCAAAATGAGAAGCAAACGCTCCGGCAAGAAAGATGCTCAGCTGCTGAGGAAATCCTGCAGAGTTATTCTGCGAAGCAGGCTGCGTGGCCTGAATCGACGTATTCGACAGTTCAATCATCGCCGACAGCGGAATGTATTTCGACAGCAGAAGATCGCGCGTATTCCCGATCTTGTCCTTTGCCGTCATATCCGTCAGCACATAGCCTTCCAGCTTGAACTTTCGTCCGAACGGTGTTAACTCCGGTGGATTCGTATGGCACACATTGCAGGAAAGTCCCGTCTGCCGCGCGAAACTTGGCACAGCCTGAGCATAAGGCAGGGCAGAAAGCAGCGCAATCGGCATGATCCATTTTTTAAGTGACCACTTCATCGCATTCTCCACATCCGCGCGGATGGCCGCGCTATGGTTACGTCAGGCATGAACAACAAAGACCTCTACGATCAGGAGGATGGATAGTCCGGCACTCACAACGCACCGACGCGCTGAAATATACCGGGGTGACCTCCCATCCTCAAGAAAAATCTACTAGTCTGGCGTACGGACGACAAGTGACCGCTATCACAGTTCCTGCAGGTTAGCAGTCCTTCCCCTCAAGAATAGCGCAATAATATACGGCGGAGTCTTTCCGGCGCGCGCTGATACACTCAAAGCGAAAAGATCAGGCGTGAACAGGAGAAAG
>JAJZDO010000309.1 GCA_021805955.1 Acidobacteriota bacterium | reverse complement strand
TGAACACCCTGGTGTCACAGGAGACAGTGGACGACCTGCCAGCGATTTGCGAACTCCTTAAGTCTCTAAAGGTGATGCGCTGGAGCCTCTTTTTTCTGATCGCTGTGGGTCGCGGGAAAATGTTGCAGCCTATCTCGCCAGAGCGCGGCGAAGAATTGATGCATTGGATTTACGATCTCTCGCGCGTGGCGCCGTTTGCCATCAAAACCACGGAGGCACCTTCCTATCGTCGCATTGCATTAAACCGCCTGCGTGGGGAGGGAATGCATGCCGGTGAGATCCAGAATACGCCGGTGTATCGCGGGTTCGGTATCCGGGATGGACACGGCATCATGTTCATCTCCAACAAGGGCGACATCTATCCCGCGGGCTTTTTACCGTTGACCGCCGGCAATGTGCACAGGGATCAGCTTGTGGACGTCTACCGTAACTCGCCGGTGTTCCGCGCATTGCATACCCCCAGCCAGTTCAAGGGAAAATGTGGACGATGTGAATATCGCGCGCTTTGCGGCGGTTCCCGCTCCCGTGCTTTTGCATATAACGGCGACGCGCTGGCAAGCGACCCGCTTTGTCCTTACGAACCGAAGTATCGTGCAGAATCACTTATAGCGAGTTAAGTCGTGCAAGATGCTTTGTTGTATTTGAACAACGGACCGACATGGAGGCGCGTGATAGTTCTGTACCCATCTCTATCGTCGACGACACTCGAAAGCGTCTCTTAGATAGCCTGACCATAAACCGGCAAGCGGAGATGCGCGGGTGCTGCATCTGCAAGACCGTCACGAACGGCAGCCCGATCCCGCGAAATGCTGCGCGCTGCATGTGCTGGCAACGACCGAGAAATATCAAGCTCTGCTTATACTCGGGGCGCATTCGTGATCCGCGATCGACCGCTCGTCACCCCATCGTTCAAGAAGCAGCGCAGCACGTCCTAGACGCAGTGGCGGAAAGATGGGCCGGTGGATGCAGCAGTGTTCCCACGATATTGACGGCAAACAGGACAACCGCGGTCAACTCCACGAATGCGGAATACGGCAGCAGCTTCCAGGCGAAATGCCAATAACTTTCATACGCCAGCGGTTCGAGTGTCACACGCAGCGCACAGCCGACATGTAACAGCAGTAGCGACCAGAACATGAGCCGCGTGCTCCACAATACGCGCATTCCGCAGAAGGCCGGAAGAATGCGCTGGCCGATGACGAAGACCATGCCTGCAACGAAACCCACTGTGAGAGCGTGTCTGCTCGCGCCCCAGAGGCCGCCCGCATGGTCGTAAAGGACCGCCAGGGCATCCAGCACACATGAGACCACCAGCCAGACATATGCTAAGCGGATGAAAAGCGGAAACGTTGCGTGGACATGCAGCAGCTTGGCTGGCTGGACGGCTGGCTCCCACACATGCAGCGCATCGATAGCCAATAAAGCCGCGAACAAAAATAAAATGGCGGAAATGGGCAGCCATTTCGCGAAGACGGCAAGCACGCCGACAACGCTAAAGCCGTAAGCGACCAGAAGACGAATGCCGCTCGGCCTTCTGGAGCCGGCAAATACCGGCAGCCAGCGCGCGTTAAATCCCCAGATTGTCGGCACCAGAACGCCCCAGACCGCCAGCACGACAAGCTGCTGATCGAAAACATGCGGCAGCGCAGGCGAATCGCTGTAAAGGGCCAGATGCACCAAGGCCACAAGATTAACGATCATCGCGACAAGAAACGCAACAGTCGCCGCTACGACGAGTGCCATCCAGGTTTCGAAGCGATGTGCTGGGCTCGCCGGGCGATGCCGTTGTACCGAGCGATAGAAGAGCAGGAACGCGACCAGTTGCAGCGCGCCGGATAGCGGCAACAGAATTCTCCACTGCCATTCTGTGACGCCGCCGATCCAGCGCAGCGCAATCCCCAGCGTCCATAAGCTCCATGAAGTCCATCCGGCGCGCAACGGAAACGCAAGCGTGCTCTGCATCTTGGTCAGGGAATAAAACCCGATTCCCAGAATGAATGAGCCGATCCAGCCAAAAATCTGTGCCTGGCCGTGCGCCTGTAGCCATGCGGGAGAAAGGCTGCTGAGGGTGCGCTGCTGCGAGATGCCAATCAGATTCCACACGCCGAGGAACGTTCCCGGCAAAAGCATGAAGAGCATACCGCTTGCGATGAAGGCAGTCACCAGCCGTTGGCTGTGCTGCTCCATCGCAATACGCGTCGAATTCGTCCTTTGCTCCTCTGTGTAGGGTGAGAAACTCATGCTTTCTCCGTAGGCGGCTCAGAAGCACGGGCCAGCGCCAGAGCGCGCGGGAAAAGAATGTTGTTCTCCAGATGAATGTGCTGGTGCAAGTCGCGCTCCAGATCTTCCAGTGCGCGATAGAGCGCACGCCACGTAGGGCAGGCAGCGGTTGGCGGCGTGTAATTGCAGGTAAGGCCCCGCAGCTCGCGCAACTCCTCGCCAGCCTGGTCGTGGTCCATCATCATGCGCGCGATGGGTTGCTCCACGTTGCCGAAGACGGGTGGCAACGCCGCATGCTGACCAGCCTCCATCTTTCCGATGTAAGGGAACAGGATGTTTTCTTCACAGAAAAAGTGGTGCGTCAGCTCGGAACTGACCAGGGCAAAGACCTTGCCGATCTCGAAGACTTCTGGATGATCGGCCCCATGGCGGCCTTCCACCTTCTTCATCAGATCATTGATCAAGTTAATCTGCTCTCGCGTAAATGTATGGTGCATCTGCACGATGTAATCCGCAATTTCATTGAGTGAAGTCTTCTGCCAGTTGTCTTCAGGTGCATTTGCATTCCGCTGCTGGCGCACCAGTTCTTCCAGAACGGGCGCAAGATCGACATCGTTCTTGGTGCAGGCTTCTGCCAGCGTATGTCGGCCACCACAACAGTAGTCGATGCCGAGACGTTCCAGCACTGGAATGACTGTTGGATGTTCCACTGCAATGTCGCAGACAGGTGTTTCTGATGTGATGACCATGATTAATCTCCCGGTTTTCAAGGTAGGTCTTAAACCAATGAAGTTCAGTGACTTAAATCACTTTTCCGAGACCAGGCCTTGAAAGTTGCAAACATGATGCAAAATGTCATCCTGTTGCTATCTCCGGGCACATGCGGGAAGATTGCGCTATGTCCATCAAACGACGAGCGGAAGCACTGGCAAAGTCTGCGTTATTTCAAGATCTACCGGCAGAGGCTTTAGCGGAACTGGCTGCGCACGGCAGGGAAAGCAAGCTACGGCAAGGACAAATTCTTTTTACAGCCAATGATCCAGCGGATGGACTTTATCTGGTGCTCTCCGGCTCTGTTCGGGCCTTCCGTGAAAATATCGAAGGCCGCGAACAGACAATCCACGTCGAGCGCGCCGGCGGCCTGCTGGCTGAGGTAGCAGTATTCGATGGTGGCCCGTATCCTTCCTCCACTATGGCAGAGGAAGATTCCGAGGTGCTCTTCCTGGCAAAAGGAGATGTGCACAATTTTCTGCTCAAACATCCTGAGACGGCATTGGCCGCCCTTGCTTTGCTGGCGAAAAAGCTGCGGAATGTCGCATCCCTGGCAGAGCACCTTGCATTGAAGGATGTAGCTCAGCGGTTGTCGACGCTGATCCTTGACGAAGCCCAACGAAATACTCCCAGGTTGCAGGATGGTGTCTCGTTTTCTCTGACTCTGTCGCACATGCAACTGGCATCGCGGCTGGGTACAGTGCGGGAAGTGGTCACGCGCAGCCTGCAGAAACTGGTGCAGCAAGAAGTGCTTGCAATCCACGGCCGTCGTATCGTCATTCTCAACGTGAAAGCACTTCGCGGACAGACAGATAGCAGTCCCAGATCTTCATCCACTGGGGACGACCGGTAATAGCTATAGTCTGGGCAGCGAATATGAAAACTCCACCATAAGATGGAGTTTTTGTTCGTTCCTCACAGGTCGAATGACCTGCGATGATCGCCTTGATGGTGCAATAGAGGGGAAAGCATGCGGAACACCTGATGGGTGCCGTGAGGCCACGCGATGGCAGGAGAATCAATCCGCTTGATCTGCCCAAGGCCAACTACGCTTCTAGGACGCTGGATGAAAGATGCGAATCTTGCAGCCCATAACGAAGCGGGATTGAGCGTGAACGGGACACCGCACTACCTGATTCCATGAGAAAATGGCGGCAGAAATAAGGAAATGCAATGAGTGACGGAACGCACATACTCACAGTTGATTGGCTTCCTGCTCCCATCGCATTTCATACTTCTTTTGATACAGGTGCACAGACGCTTTGCTAACAAGGCAAGCGTTTGAATACAACATAGTGCGTCGGAAGAAATCGTTCTTTGCGGGACGATAGATTCATGGGAGATGATCATGAAACATCTGGCATTCATCCTGGCCCTTGGCAGCATCACAGCATCTTGCGCTGCCCAACCCCCTAAGACCCAAACGCTTGCTGGCTATATCAGCGACTCAAAATGCGGCGCCATGCACATGGATAACGGTCTGGCCTGCGTAAAGAAATGCCTCGAAAACGGTTATCTGCCGGTTTTCGTTGATGCCCATAA
>JAJZDO010000790.1 GCA_021805955.1 Acidobacteriota bacterium | reverse complement strand
CTCTGCAACGTCCATCCCGAAATGTCGGGTTACATCATTGTTGTGCCTACTCCTTACTTTGCATTGACCGATAAGGAAGGCAATTACTTAATCAAGAATGTCCCGGCTGGGCAGTACACGCTGAAGACGTGGAGCGAAGAAGGCAAGCCTGTGACACAGGCGGTAAAAGTAGGCGCTGGGGCAGTGGACGTTAATCTTACAGTGAAACGATAGCACATGGAGCTGGCTGTAATGTTGGCGTAAGTGTCCGGGTGGAGTTGGAACCATGGACGGGCTGAGATCCCAAGTTTCGACGTACCACGGCCCGTCCGGCGTACAAAAGCAGCGTGCGATACGTTGCACCCATATTGCCTGCCGCTGCCGGCCTTGTTGGCGGCGCAGGTAAGTGATGGAGAAGGCATGTCAGCTAAGAAGCTACACACTGCCGTTCGTTGGGTGCCTCAGGTGTTCGCGGTTTTGTGCGGCGTTGGGTTAGCCCTGATCTTCTGGCAGGTGAGAACGGATCGACGCGCCTGGAAACAGTACAAGCGAGGCCCGATTCGTGTTGCTACGATGCGGCCTGGTGAGCTTGCCTGGAAGCAGCCAGTGCTACCCGCGCAATACATGCAGAGTAGCTGTGGGGCGTGCCATCGGGAGGACCTCCCGCAAACGCCCCGGCTCAATCATGGTCGGCAGTTGATCGTAAAGTTCAATTGCATCGGTTGTCATCGGCTTCAGGACATCGATCGTCCGGCCATGCTGGGTCCGGATCTGACCAGTGTGGGCACCAAGGTGAGCCGAGAATGGATTTACAAATGGCTGAAAGATCCGCGCACTCTCACCGATGCGGATGGCAATGTGACGGTGGATGGCGTGGATACAAACCCGCGCATGCCGAAATTCCAGTTGAGCGATCAGGAATTGCGCGCGCTGTCAGCCTACCTGAGCGTGCAGCGGGCGAAGCCGGTCGCACCGTACCGATTCAATCCGCGCGTGATAGCTGTCGCTACCAAAGTGGGAGATGCAGCGGACCAGGGCAAGATACGGTTCAATCAGATGTTTTGTGTAACCTGTCATGCGCTCGCCGTCGATCGAGGCGGCGAGACCACGCTAATTGGAGGAGACATCGGGCCGGAGCTGACGAAGGTCGGTAGCAAAGTAAAGCCGGACTGGCTGGTGGCTTGGTTGCGCGACCCGCAGGCCTATCTGGAACACACCAGAATGCCGCAGTATCAGTGGTCCGATCAGGACTTGTATGAAGTCACACAGTACATTCTGAAGCGACTCGTCGATCCGGACCTATTGAAAGATGTACCGCAGCTCGGAGTGCCAACCGATGCCGAGGTGAAGCTTGGTCAGCGCTTGTTCGTCGAAAAGGGTTGTGCCGAGTGCCATGCGATTCAGGGGGTCAAGCCACGCAGGAACTTCGGTCCCGATCTTTCCGCGTTCGGCATGGCAGCAGGACCTTACCTTGTGCAGGTAAAGTTGCCACCGAAAGAGCCGTTGCCTTTGCATTTTGTTCATGGAAATGAATCGCAACTTGACATAAGTGTTTCGAAAGTCCCAAGGTTCATGATCTCTTACATCCACGCCAAGGTGACAGACCCAGTTTCCGTGAGCCCTGAGACGCACATGCCCCAATTCCATATGAGCCATGCGGACCTGGACGATTTGACTACGGCCCTGCTCAGCATGAGCGGAGCCCCCATTATGGGCACCACACAAAAGCCATTGATTGTTCCGCGCCCGCACCCGGAGTTTCATCCCGACGGCCAGTTCGGCCAGCTCTACCAGCGGTATAAGTGCTATGTATGCCATTCGTTCAACGGGTATGGTGGAACTCTGGCCCCAGACCTCTCCTATGAGGGCAGCCGGTCGCAACACGAATGGCTGGTCCAATTTCTGAAGAACCCGCAAACACTCCGTCCGACACTCACGGTGCGCATGCCGGAGTTCAACATGTCGGACAAAGACGCGACCACCATTGCCGACTATCTGTCGGCTGCGTTGCGGAACCCGCACGTGGACCCCACGGGTATCGACGAAAAAGAGTTTACGCCGCAAATGGCGGCCCACGGCAAGCAACTCTACGAAGGGAAATATGAGTGCCAGTCGTGTCATACGATCGGATCGTCCGGAGGTTATGTGGGGCCGAGTTTGAACAATGTGGGCAATTGGTTGACTCCGGCGTGGATGGAAGCGTGGCTGCGCGACCCCCAGGCATTGGTTCCAGGAACTATCGAGCCACGACATTCCTTTAACGAAGATGAGATCAAGGACCTGACCGCATATTTGCTGACATTGAAGCAAGCTCCGGCATCCGGAAGCGCAGCATCTGCGGCTACGGCGGGAGGACAGTGATGAAATTCCTGCTGATCTATCTTTTGGTGATGGTTGGAGGTCTCGGGCTGGCCGCCTCCGTGATGAAAGCCTTCCCGAATCCGCCCTGCTGGTGCTGGTCGCGCGATCAGGGCGCGATCGTCACAACCGAACCGCATCCAAAATGGAATGAGTATAGGTCCTATGGGTCCTATGGGACTGAGGCTGACTGGAACAATCCACAACGCATCATTCCGCTTGATTATCATCAGGCGCAGGGCAAGCGCATTTTTTACCAGCAATGTGTCTGGTGCCACTCGGACACGACACCCGCCGGACCTTCCAATCGCTCCAACGTCACTCCTACGCCGCCGCTGATGAACGATGGAGCGGTGTTCAATAGCATGAGCGATGTAGCGCTACAGCAGGCCATTGCGCTGGGTGGAAGAGCTACGGGAAAATCGGCCATGATGCCACCCTACGGCAAATCGCTGACTCAGGACGACATCCGCGATCTGATCGCGTATATGCGGGCCATTGCCGTGCCGAAGTATGGTAGGTTGTCCGCCAAAGTCCACAGGAAGCGGGAAGGCAAGCCTTCATGAGATGCGCGACGCATTTTTTCAATGCCGCGCGCGGGCCCATCACAGTGGGTCTGCTTCTTGGCATGACTATAGCGACATTCGGGCAGGTGAGTCCGGTTGAAGTGCTGAATCCAAAATTGAAGGCTGACGAGGCGCAGTATCTTCCGCAGCTACAGTCTCTCCAGCAATCGATAGCCGCGACAAAATTTCCGTTTCCTTTCCGGTTGGCTCGTTATCCAAATGCGAAGCCCGGTCAACGGGCGGCATCCGATTCCAACGGGATCGAATTTGTTTATTTCAAAGGTCGCGAGATATTGAAAATCTCCGGGATTTACAAGGCGGCTTTCAATTCGACGCTGCTTTCTGAGAACGAGCGCGCCGGCCGTACCTTCCAGGACGTGGTTGTCCCCATCCTGCGACTTGTCGATCTGCAAATCCCCGCGAACATCGACTGCGATGGAATCGGCTTTGAAATCGTCTATGACACGCGCGATGCAAACAATGCTTATGACTACGAGGGGCAAGAAAGTCTAACGGTCGTGTTTGATCGGAAGGACGCATTTGCCTATGCGATTGCGTCGGGGAATACAGAGCAGCAGCAGATTCTCAATCGGTCGGAAATTTTCGTAGACGGCAAGGATTTCGGGCTTGCGCTGGGGCAGCGTGATCCGCTCAACGTGCAAGCCCTGCAACGTTCGGTCCCGCGAGAGGCGCGAGTAGCGTCTTCCACTCTACCGGCAGCGACTGCTCCCACTGTTTACGTCGCACCATCGAAGCCTGCTTCAAAGTCTCCTGCAGCATCGGCGGACGCAATGCGGTTGCAGGCGCAATTTCAGGCGCAACTCAACGCGATGGCGCAGGAAGACGGAACGAAGCTTCATCTGATGGAGGGCACAGACCCTTCATTTGAAAGTCATGGTGGTCAGACAATCCTGCATTTCACGATGCGAAATACGTTGTCTTTCGAGAGAAGCACAACATCGATTTATAAACGAGCGGCCCAGAGCTTCGATCTTTTTCTAGCGCCGGAATTGAAGGGCCTGTTGCGGAAGCTTCCGGTAAATGCGAAATACGACGCGCTCGAGTTTTCTGTGCTCAATCGTTTCGGGGCGGAGAAAACCCCTTCCGAGACCATCGATTATATCTGTCCAACGAGTTCCATCCGTTCCTTCGTCGAGGACAAGATTACCGGTCAAGATTTAATCAACCAGAGCGTCGTCCTGGTGAATGGCGTGCGGATCGCTCTGAACTTGCAACTCGTGGAGTAAATCATGGGTCTTTCCTTCGAGTATGGAGTCGCACCCATGGCTCTGGGGGATGTCCTCTTTGTATCCATTGAGAAGAATCGAAATCACATCCGCGGCCGTGTAATGGGAGTGGCCCTGCGATAGAAATTGCGGGACGCTATTCAGGTCGTCGCCCGCCGTCACCAGGCCATGTTCCACGCGTCGTCCACTCCTTATCTGCGGTTGGCCGATGTTCGCCACCAACGCATTGCAGATACACTTCCTACCCTCGGTATCTTCCGCTTTGCCGCCCTTCGCCAGATAGAGGCTGAGCGGCTCGGCCGCGCAACGATAGCCGATGGTCCCCTCAGGTGTCCGGTAAGGCTCGCGCAAAAAACCAAGATCGTAGATACGCGGTCGCGCGGCAT
>JAJZDO010000162.1 GCA_021805955.1 Acidobacteriota bacterium | reverse complement strand
CCTTGCTGCCGAGGGCTTCAATTCGAAATTGATCCGTAGTTTCCCGCCTGGATTGATTCCTCCCCAGGACCTGAACAGCATCCCGCCTGTAGTGACCGTGAACGCGGTCATCGCGCAGGCCGACCTGACCCAACCGCTGTTTGATCTGCGTTCCTTTGAGCTGTACCGGGCGGCCAAAGAAGAGACGAGCGCTGTCGATTACAGTTATCAGGCGGCCCGGGGACAGGTGATCCAAATCGTGGCCGACTCCTATCTGCAGGTGTTGGCCGCCGCGGCGAATCTCGCTGATGCCCAGGGGTTGCTGGCCACCAATGCAGAGATCTTGCGTCAGGCGACACTCAAGCACCAGGCCGGTGTCGTAGCTAAACTGGATGAGTTGCGCGCGCGGGTGCAATATCAGCAGCAGCAGCAAGTGGTCATTATGCAGAAGAACGCATTTGAGAAGGCCAAGGTTGAACTGAATCGGGAGATTGGTCTTCCCGCCGATCAGGCGATCCGATTGACCGACAGCACGCCTTATGCGACGCTATCGACCATTCCGCTCGATGAGGCGCTGCAGATGGCCTATGCCAATCGGCAGGAATATCTGTACCTGAAGGCGAAGCTGCGTTCCGCGCAATATCAAAGCCGCGCCGCCCGCTACGAGCGGCTGCCAACGCTGACGTTCAAGGGCAACTACGGCGTCACCGGCACGGTTGGCAGCATTTACCACGGAACGTTTCTGGCGGAGGGCACGTTGAGCGTGCCACTGTTCAAGGAAGCCGAGTTTCGCGGCGATCGTGACGTTGCCAACGCCGCCACCCGCAACGCAATGTCGCAGCTTGCCAACTTTCGACAACAGATTGAAGCGGAGATTCGCGATAACATGCTCGATGTCGCCGCCACGCAGCAATTGGTGGACGTGGCTCGCAGCAATGTCAATTTGAGCCATGCCACACTGAACGACGTGACCGATCGTTTTCGCAATGGCATTGATGACGATCTTCCCGTCGTCGAGGCCCAGTCCTCTCTGGCCACTGCGGAGGCACAGCTGGTGAACAGTCTGTATGAATACAACGTCGCGAAAATTGCACTGGCGCGAAGCCTCGGCATCGTTGACAGGGAATATCGCCAGTATCTTGGCACTACAGCCAGTGCGACACAATCAACCGCTCGTCAGCCAGCCGAGGTGACGGCGAGGGCAGCGATTCGCTGACTCGCCGTGTACTTTGGCAATTCAGAAACAGCGGCCTTTACATCACCGTACTCTTTTTGAAAGGAATTGCCTGATGACTCACTCCCGTTCCGATGCCCTTGTGCTGTTCGGCGTAACCGGCGATCTCGCCCATAAGATGATCTTCCCGGCGCTGTATGCGATGGTAAAGCGAGGGAACCTCAACATTCCTGTGATCGGCGTCGCATTCCCGGCGTGGAGCCTCGATCGCGTGCATAAACGCGTGACGGACAGCATCCGGCGGTCCTCCGGCGGCATTGATCGGCGCGCCCTGAACCGTCTTCTGTCTCTCATCCAGTATGTGAGCGGGGACTACAACGATCCGGCCACCTTTGCGAAGATCAAGACGGCGTTGGGGAAGGCGCGGTGCCCCGCGTACTACCTTGCGATTCCTCCCGCGCTTTTCGGAACAGTGATTCAGGGACTGGGTGCGGCGAAGCTGGCTGAACATGGGCGCGTCATCGTCGAAAAACCGTTCGGGCGCGACCTTTCCTCGGCGCGGGAACTGAACCGCATTGCACGGTCTGTATTCCCGGAAGACTCCATCTTCCGCATCGACCACTTCCTCGGAAAAGAGGCAATCATGAATATCCTCTATTTCCGATTTGCAAATTCATTTCTGGAGCCAATCTGGAACCGCAACTACATAGCCAGCGTCCAGATCACTCTGGCCGAAGACTTCGGCGTGAAGGACCGCGGCGCATTTTACGAGACCGCTGGCTGTCTCCGTGATGTCATCCAGAACCATCTTTTCCAGATCGTCGCATTGCTTGCCATGGAGGCGCCCTCCAGTCGGAACTATGGGGCCGTGCAGAGCGAGAAAGCCAAGGTGTTTAAAGCCATGCGCCCTCTCAAGTCCGACGACGTGGTGCGCGGGCAGTATGCCGGCTACCGCATGGAGCCTGGCGTGGCAAAGGATTCCGATGTCGAGACTTTCTGCGCTTTGCGGCTGCTGGTCGACTCCTGGCGTTGGGAGGGTGTTCCGTGGTACCTGCGTTCCGGCAAATACCTGGCCGATACCGCGACCGAGATTCTGGTGGAATTGAAACCTCCGCCGCAAAAGCTTTTCGCCGACTCAGCCTCCTCGACCGAACGATCCAACTACCTGCGCTTCCGGCTCTCTCCCGACGCGGCGATTGCGCTGGCAGCTCGCGTCAAGTTAGCGGGGGAGGAATTTACCGGAGAGCCGCGCGAACTGTTTCTATCTGAAGAACAGACAGGTGCGGAGACTCCCTATGAGCGCCTATTAAGCGACGCCATGAAGGGAGATGGGGCGCTTTTTACGCGCGAAGACTCGGTGGAAGCCGCATGGGCGGTCGTTGAAACCGTTCTAAAAACGCATCATCGGGCTCTGCCCTACAAGCGCGGAAGCTGGGGACCGAAAGCTGCGGACGCACTCATCGCCAAGGATGGAGGCTGGCACAATCCCTAAGCCAAAGACACCGCAAAAGATGATCGTGTCGCAATTGCGGTGCTCAATCCCGCCTGTCCAATTGTGAGGCACGCCTAATCGATACCCAGCGCATGTTCGGCTGCTATGGCTGCTGCAGAGGCAATTGTTTCGAGCTTATCCAAAATTCACCGTGCCGCATAGATGGACCTTAACCCCCAGGGCATCGAACATCGCCGCCTTGACCGCGAGTGCATGGGCAGCTGCCTTCGAATCGAGCGCGTATGCAATGTTCACGTGGTTCGCACGGTGTCGCGCCATAAAGGAGTCTCTCGATATTCCATCCAATATAGCGCTCACCATCGGCCACTGGCTGGTGGTGTGCTTCCATCTGCGCACAGTTTCTTCTTCGGGCAGTTGCACAACGGTTCCAAGGCCCATGTCAACGTGTAGCGAGTTGCCTTCGACAAATACCCGGCTCCATACAATTTTTCCCGGCTTGCCAACGCCTTTCAACGTGCCGCCGCCGAGCGGAAAATACATGGGTGGCTGACGTTCGCTGGAGGCGCCAGCATACCCTCCGACGAAATGGTTCGCCGGAGCCGCTCCGGAAATTTGCAGCACCCATACGAAATCGTCGATTCCGTCGCCCTGGAAAAATTCTCCCCAGCGCACGTCATGCAGGGTGGTCGAAGGATCGAGGCCGAGCGCTTCCCAGCAACGGTTTGTCACCAGTGCGTCTACCCCGGCGCACTCGTCAACTTCATTGAAGTGGGGCAACGGCCGCCCAGCATACAATTCCTTTCCGGTGCTTTCCTGATAGACAGGTGGGCGATCGGAATTGTTGAACAGGCCCTCCGCCAGGTCGGAAGCCGGAACCAGGTCCTTCAAGCCTTGTTGATACTGGATGCCGATGGCATCGCAGCCAAAGTCGTCGGCGATGCGGGCAGCCGCAATATACATCTTGCATTGCTCGTGAATTTGCGCATCGGTCAGCTCGGAGTTCTCATCTTTGCCGGTCATAAACCGCACTCCTTTTTTGTCCAGCCACTGCCGAACTGCCTGCGCTTCGTCATGCGTGATCGTGCGCATCCTGGCGAACAACGCCGACTGGCTCAGTCTCTCTTTAAACATGCCGATTGGATTGAGGAGCTCGTCATCAATGATGGCGTTGTACATGCCCATGCAGCCCTCGTCGAAGACGCCGAGGATGGCCTTCTGCTTCTGCAACGCGGCAGCCAACTGTTTTCCCTTGCTCACGGTCTCCGCAGGCAAGGCTTTCAGGTTCAGATCCCGCACATGGGACAGGTCGTGAGTGACAGTTTTCCGCTCAATCCATTCCTTCAGCCGAGCCAGAAAATATTCATCCGTGAAATTCTGGCTCCAGAGGGTGCTGAAGCTGACGCCGGCTTTCACCAGCGATCCGTTCAGATTCAACAAGCCCACAAGCCCCGGCCATTGTCCCGACCAGTTTGCGACTGTCAAAATAGGTCCGCGATGGCTGCGCATCCCTGGCAGCACATGGTGGCTGTATTGCCACGCAGCGGTTGCAAACACCAGATTGGCCTCAGGATCGATTCCAGCAAAGACATCCATCCCCATGCGCTGGCTTGAGATGAAACCGTGCCCGCTCTTGGAATCGACCGCAAAGGCCCGCCGCAGCGAAACGCCGGCATCCTGAAAACATTGCATGAGCTTGCGCTCAAGCTCTTCCTGAGCGGCCCAGCAAACCTGGTTGGCAGATAACCGCAGGTCCCCGCTAGTGACCAAAACGGCTTCCCTCATGGGCAGATTCTTATTCGAATTCGGCATAAAAGACGACCCTCATTCCTTTTCGCATTTTCAGAGCTCGAAGCTCACGCTAGAGCGCAAGCAACAGGATATTCTCTTTCTTCCAATGTGGGATTTGGCCTGGCTGAATCCTACATCGGAA
>JAJZDO010000203.1 GCA_021805955.1 Acidobacteriota bacterium | reverse complement strand
GATCGTGCTCGATGTGGAAGCTGCATCGTCGGCATTTGCCACAAACGCTGCACTCAGCGCGTTGGCTCCGGGCTGGAGTGTTGTGGTCAGCGTGGCGGTTCCGCTTGCTGTGAGCGGCGCGCTGCCCAGAGTCGTTCCGCCATCCATGAATTGAACCGAGCCACTGGGTGCGATGCTGGATGGGGAAGTAACGGTTGCGGTCAGCGTGACGCTTTGCCCTGGATCGATTTGCCCGGTGGAAGCGCTGAGGGTTGTCGTCGTCGGCGCGGTGGTCACGGTGAGTGTTCCCGGGACCAGCGTGATGGTGTAGTTGGCTGCCAAAAGCGTACCGGCTGCAATCGTGATCGGATAGTCGCCCGGCGCGGATGCTGCCACGGCACTGGTCGTCAAGATGGGCGCGCCGCTGACCACCGCAGCGCTGTCTCCGTGCACAAATCCGGTGATCGTATCCAGCAGTATTGGATTGGCGTCGCCGTAGATACGCGTTGCATCCTCTGCTGCAACGGTGAGCACGGCTGCGGTTACCTGCACAGTTGCGCTGGCGTTGCTGATGCCGGTGCTGGTTGCTGTCAACGTATACGTTCCCACGCCGCCGAGGGAATTTCCGTTCAACGAGAACGTGGCAACGCCACCGATTGCGTTTGTCGTCATGGATTCGGAAAAGGATTGCGGGCCGGTGATGGTGAGCGTCACTGGTGCGGTGCTGCTTGTAACGGGTGATCCGGTTGCGTCCAGCAGATTTATCGTCACTGTTCCCAATGCGCTGCCATAGATGGCTGTCGTCGGCACTCCGCTCGCAATCGCAAGCTGTGTCGGCGTTGGTTGTTCGGTGATCCGCGCAGGCAGAACCTGCCAAAGCTGGTTGGTTCCGATGGGCGTAATCCAGTCGGTGTGGATGCTGGCTGGCGCTTCCAGTTCCGGACTTCCGCTTGCGGTGTTGCTGGCCAGCACAAGTGTGCTTCCCGTCTGCTCCACGGTGTATTGGCCGCCGCCGGCTGTGACCAGATTCCATTGCTGCGAAGTGGCTCCGCTCGACGCTGGTTTCAGCATCACCGTAGTTCCGGATGCTGGCGCGTTGCCAGCGTCGAGCGCGTACGTTGTCCCTGCGGCGGCGGCACCTGCATCCGTCAAAATCAGGTGGCCGTGGCCGTCGCTTGCAATTGTCCACTGCTGATCGGTAAAAGTGCCGCCATCGCTTGCCGACAAGCCGAGGGGAATGCCATTGCTGCCTGGAATGCCCGCAGTTCCGAGCACCTTGCCTGTGGCCACGTTCACCAGTTTGTAGCTTAATGTGGGGTCGAGCCTGCCGCCGAGCGCGTCCACGCCACTCAGAACCGCCGAGTAGTTTGCCGCACTCGTGTTCGTCGCACCTGAGGTATCGGCATTGTCAAAGAGTGTCAGCCCATTCCATACGAAAGTGGCGTCAGGCTGTCCATCGCCATTGGTGGTTGCTCCACCGCTGCCGATAGTGTTCACTCCCTCGGGATCCCAGTAGTCCACTCCAAGGCTCAGATGGTTGGGCAGGTTTTTCATCACACCCGTCAGGTCGATGAGGAACTGCCTTTGTCCAGCGACCGTGGCTGGATACCAGGGATCGTTGCTCTCGAAGCCGCTCTCGTAGTGCTCGCCGGTTTCCATCACGAAGATGGGTACTCCGATGGAAGTTGCTGCGTCGCTGAGCACTGTCTCTTCCACCGGCTTGTTCCCGGGATTTGACTGCGTCGCTTGTGCGTTGGTCAGAGGCCCGTGAAAGAACGGGTAGTAGCTCTGGCAGATGGCGTCAAAGGGAATTGAGTTCTGCTTCGCTTCGCTGAAGAAACTTGTCAGATTCCATGCAGGAGTGATGTGAATGCAACGAATTGGCGGCGGAATTGCAGCACCCAAGGACGTGTCGCTGGCTGCATCCAGAACAGCCTGCATGCCCTGCTGCTGCACGGCGGCAAAGCTGCTGAAGCTGGTGCCGGGCGAAGCCAGCGTGCCGAAGAGTCCGGTATCCACTTCGTTCCCGATGCTGACCATATCCGGCATCGCACCCGCCGCGCGATAGGCTTCGACCTCGCTCTTCACGTAGCTGTAGACGGAGGACTCAAGCTGCGTGAGTGACTCAGCGGCCCAAGCGCCGGGGATCGACTGCGACGAGCCGCCATCGAAGAAGAGCGTGAGCACGACGGCCATGCCAAGCTGTTTTGCGCGCTCCGCCAGATTGATATCCGCGTCGTCCGTCTCTGCGTAGCAGCCATTGCCGGTGCAACTGGCCGGTAACGCGCTGGTACCGCTCAACGTGAGTGTCTGGTAGGGTGGCACCGAAGTCGGGCGGATGCGCACGGTGTTCACGCCGTGATTTTTCATCATTTGCAGCACGTCTGCCGTCTGGCTGGCGTCCTGCCACCAGGGCAGCGCAGCGGCTACTCGATCTGCCTCCTGCTTTTCGAGGAGAGCATTATCCATTCCGCGGAAAAACGCTGGACGCAGCAACCATTGCTGACTTTGTGTCGGAGCGCCGCCTGCTGTGTTCAAGCCGAGAGGCGCGCCAGCGCTCGTCGATTGTGCGCTCAGCACCATCTGGCCAGACTGGTTGGTCAGTGTCAGATATCCGTTCGTGGCAGCGGTCACTGTCCATTGTTGTGTTGCCTGCGACAGGGAGCAGGTGTTCTGGACCACGCTGGATCCGCTGGCAGAGAGACAAAGCCCGTTTCCCGCGTTGCTGATGGCCCACAGCCCGCTGGGCAGTCGCGTCAGCGCCCATCGTTGCGTCAAGCTGCTGAAGTTGCGCGTCTCCACGGTTGCAGCCGTTCCGTTCTGCGCTGTGATGGAGCCGCCGTCAGCCTGCAAGCCTGACAACTGATTGACCAGTGTGTAGCTTTGCCCGTCGATCGGAGCAGGATTCACAGGTTCCTGTGGCTGCTGCGCAAGGGCTGAGAATGCCACTGCCAGAGATGAAATCCCTAGGATCAAACTCTTCCACTGCATTTTGCTCGGTGGCTCCTGATGGTGTGCGGTCCAAGATTGGTTGCCGTTTCAGCGCTTGGAACGGGCATGTGAGACATGCGAAGGTGAGCCTATCTGGATCAAATGCGTCCTCCATCCGACGAAAGGAGGATTGTGAAGATTTCCTTTTTTCACAGGAGCGTTCGATAATCGTGAAGCTGCATCCTCTCAATCACACGGGGAAGCGTTCGGCGTTGCGCAACGAACGAACGGCATGTATGTTCGCGCATTCTGCAATCTATTTGTCATCAACTGTATCGTTTCCCGTCAGCGATATGCGCGGCGTATCTCAATGTAAATAAGACTCATATCCTGATATTGTCGATCAAAGAAAAAAGATGCTGATCTTTCTTGTTATGAAATCGCGAATCAATCCGACTTTGGTCGGATGCAAGTGGAATCTCTGGCAAGATAGCCTTCTCGCCGTGTTCAGGTTCACTTTTTGGAGGCAACATACATGAAAACGAATACATTCCGCAGGCTTGCATTTGTGTTTGCATTGCTTGCCGCTGCTGCGGGATCGGTAAGGGCGCAGAACGCAAATTCGGGTGAAATCAAGGGCCAGGTGACAGACACGACTGGAGCCGCCATCACTGGGGCCGATGTCGTTTTGCTCAATACCGATACGGGCATTCAGTCCACCACTCAGACAAATCATGCCGGCATTTATGATGTTCCGTCACTGCCCACCGGTCACTACAAAATCACTTATAGCAAGCCGGGATTCCGCGATGCAGTTCGCCAGGGGATTACGCTTTCCGTGGCCACGATTGGAGTCAACGCTACGCTGGAGGTTGGGCAGGCTACGCAAGAGGTAGTCGTGACTGCCGAGGCCCCTCTGCTGCAAACGGAGGATTCAGCACAGCATCTTGATCTCGACGCAAAAGCGGTGCAGAATGCGCCGATTGTCGGTGGCATCTGGTACAACGAGCTGACGAACCTGTTGCCAGGAGTCAACGGCGGCGGCAGCCAAAGCGCATCGGGGCAGGGAATCGGCGTCAACGGAACGGAAGGCTACTCTGGAACGTTTCTCATTGAAGGATCGATTGCGCAGGAGCCGCGTGATGCCAACGCGAGCGACAACTATCCGCCCCCCGATGCGATCGGCGAGGTGAACGTACAGACGAGCAACTTTGGCGCGCAATACGGCGATGGTGTTGCCGACTTCAACGTGATGTTGAAGAGCGGAACCAATCAGTTTCACGGCTCGCTCTTCGAGTTCAATCAGAACAACGACTACAACGCGCGCAGTTACTTCGATCGCGCTCCACTTGTGGTTGCGCCGCTGCACTGGAATGAGTTTGGCGGCAGCATCGGCGGACCGATCCTTCATAATAAGCTGTTTTTCTTTTTCACCTTCCAGGACAATCCAAACACTTCGTCGAGCGTTTACACGACCACCGTGCCGACGCAGGGACAGAACGGGACAGTCGACATGGAGGCCGGATGTTTCCCGGTGCCGGTCAAGAATCCCAGCACTGGGCAGAACTATCCCAACAACTGCATTACCTCTGGCATGGACCCGGTTGCGCAGAATATCCAGAAGTATTTTCCCG
>JAJZDO010000592.1 GCA_021805955.1 Acidobacteriota bacterium | reverse complement strand
ATAGTCGAACAGGCGATAGCTGCGGCCGGTCTGCGCGGCGAAGCGATCCATGATGTCCTGCACGATGGTCGGACACGCCAGGTAGTAGGAGTTGCAGGCCTCCCGCGCCTGGAAAAATACATCCGGATTCTGCGCCGTCCCGCGCAGGATCGGCCGGTCGGAGCTGAGAGCGCGCTCCCGATGCGCAGAGATGTATTTTTCTTCCAGCAACGCCAGAATCGTCTCGTCGGAAATTGTTTTTGCCTTGTTGATTTCGTGCGAGGTACGAAATCCGTCAAAGAAGTGGAGAAATGGAATCCGCGACTCCAGCGTGGCCAGGTGGGCAATCAACGCCATGTCGCCGGCCTCCTGCACGGAGTTCGACGAGAGCATGGCATAGCCGGTGGAGCGGCAGGCCATCACGTCGGAATGATCGCCAAAAATGGAGAGCGCATGGGTCGCGATGGAGCGCGCCGTCACGTGAATCACGTTCGAGGTCAGTTCGCCCGCGATTTTATACATGTTGGGGATCATCAGCAGCAGGCCCTGCGAGGCCGTAAATGTGGTGCTGAAGGCCCCCGCCTGCAAAGCGCCGTGCATCGCCCCTGCGGCCCCGCCTTCGCTTTGCAATTCCGCGACAATTGGGACCGAGCCCCAGATATTCTTGCGCCCTTCTTCCTTCCACTGGTCGGCCCACTCGCCCATGGTGGAGGACGGCGTAATGGGATAGATGGCGATGACTTCCGCCAGCCGGTACGCGACTGCGGCAGCCGCTTCGTTTCCATCGAGAATTGCCGTTTTCTCTTCTCTCATTGCCTTCCCTTCGTCTTCCATAATCTTGCAACACAGAAAGGGTCTGCAGATGTGCGCTTCATCACAAGCTAACCCTCCAATCGGAGTGTAATTTGTTCCTAGTGGTTCGCACACGCGTGCGAATCTGGTACGGTAGAGAGTTCAGACAGTATGACAAACAGCCCCTATTTTCCTGTTCTTGTGCTGCTGCTCGCAGGCGTCGGTTTTGCCGTTGCGCCGCTTGCGCTGGCATGGATTTGGGCGTGGAAGTTTTCTCCGCAGAAGCCCGGGCCCTGCAAGAATGCAATTTACGAGTGCGGCCTGGAATCGGCGGGCGATGCCTGGATACAATTCCACCCCGGCTATTATCTGTATGCGATCGTTTTTCTGGTTTTCGATGTCGAAGCGGTCTTTCTATTGCCTTTTGCCGTGGCGTTTACCGGCCTTACATTAGGAGCAGGAATCGCCATGCTGTTTTTTTTACTTTTGCTGGTCGAAGGTCTGGTCTGGGCGTATCAGAAAAAAGTCCTGGTCTGGAGCTGAAACTCCACGCCGGATACGAAGGCTGCACCCGGAATTTTCAGGATCGAACCAACCGCAACACTTGAAGGTTTTCTCTGATGGATGAACAGCTGAAAACAGAGTTGAGAAAGCAAGGGATCGTTGCGACCACCCTGCAGGAACTGTACAACTGGGGCCGCAAAAACTCCCTTTGGCCGCTGAATTTCGGCCTCGCCTGTTGCGCCATTGAAATGATCGCCGCCAGCATGGCCCGCTACGACATGGCGCGGTTCGGCGCGGAGGTGTTTCGCCCCTCCCCGCGACAGGCCGACCTGATGATTGTCGCTGGCACGGTCACGAAAAAGATGGCCCCCCAGGTGGTTCGCCTCTACAACCAGATGGCAGAGCCGAAGTACGTCATCTCCATGGGCGCCTGCGCGATTTCCGGCGGCCCATTCAAGCAGGGCTATAACGTGCTGAAAGGGATCGACCGCTACATCCCCGTCGACGTCTACATTCCCGGCTGCCCGCCGCGCCCGGAAGCCTTGATCGACGGGTTGATGGCCTTGCAGAAGATCATCGACCAACAGTCCTTGACCGGGGCCGACAGACCCCGCCATTTGCAGGCGGATGCGCCGAGCGAATTTGTCGTGCCGCAGTTTGGCGCGCATGATTTGGAACCGCCGCAAAATCCTGAGGTCTGGCAACCTCCTCTCGTAAATATCTCTTTGGCAGGGACGGATGACGCTGGAAACGATTAAATCCGAGATAGAAGTGAGCGTTCCCGGCTGCGTGCTGGAAATTATCGCCAACCCCAGCCCGTCGGGCCAGCATTCTCTGCGGATCGATCCTGCGCATGCGGTCGCCATCGCCACCTTCCTGCGCGATGCCGAGCACCTCCGCTTCGATTACTGCTCCAACGTCACCGGCATCGACTGGCCGAGCAAAGAAATTTCAGAAAAAGTAAAAGTAAAAAAGACTGTCGACGGCGTGGAACAAGAGGTCGAAGAAGTTAGAAAGTTGCAAACCGCCGGCCATCTTGAGGTCGTCTACCACCTCTATTCGATGGAGAAAAAACAGGGCCCCGTCATTCTCCGTATGCGCACCGAAGATCGCGCCGAGGGAGTCCATTTGCCCTCTCTTACCCACGTCTGGCGTAGCGCCGACTTTCAGGAGCGTGAAATCTTCGATCTGTACGGCGTCATCTTTGACGGACATCCCGATCTGCGACGCATCCTGATGTGGGACGACTTCAAGGACCACCCCATGCGCAAGGACTACGTTGAGCCGGACGATTACGAGTATGAGCCGACGGCGCACGACCAAGTCCTCGAACGCGCCCGCCAACACCGCACAGTCATGGGGGCGCAATGAGCACCGCGACCGAGCCCGTACGCATCCTTCCAAAATCGCCCAGCGACGACAGCGAAGGCCAGTTTCTGGAAGTCTCGATGGGGCCGCAGCATCCCTCCACCCATGGCGTCTTTCGCATGGATGTGGTTCTGGATGGCGAACGCGTCGTCAAGCTGAAGCCGGTATTCGGATATCTCCATCGCAATCACGAAAAAATTGCCGAGCACGAGAGCTACCTCGGCTCCATGCCGTATACCGACCGGCTGGACTATTTCTGCTCCCTCACCAACAACTGGGCCTACGCGCTTGCGGTTGAAAAGCTCGCTGGAATTCAAGTCCCCGAACGTGCCGAGTACATCCGCATCATTACCGCGGAGCTGACACGGTTCCAGAACCATGCAGCCCTCATCGGATTTCTGACGCAGGACATGGGCGCCAGCGGAACGCCGCTGATGTACGCCTTTCGTGAGCGCGAAACCATTCTCGATCTGTTCGAGTCGCTCACCGGCGCGCGCATGATGTGCAACTACATGCGTTTCGGCGGCTGCCGCGTGGATTTGCCCGTTGGATGGCTGGACCAAGCGAAGAAATTTGCCGCCACCCTGCCGCGTTTTTTGGAGGAGTTTGAACGGCTGCTGGCCAGCAATGAGATTCTGATGGCCCGCACCCAGGGCGTCGGCGTGTTATCCAAGGAATTCGCCGTCAATGCCGGCGTTACCGGCCCCGTCCTGCGCGCCTCCGGCGTCAATTACGATGTCCGGAAAGTGGACAAGTACGGCATTTACGATCGATTTGCCTTCAAGATTCCGCTGGGCGAGCATGGCGACACCTACGACCGCTACATGATCCGTCTGCTGGAAATGCGCGAATCGGTCAAGATCCTGAACCAGGCGCTCAAAGACATTCCGGACGGCCCGATCGTCGATCCAAAAACAAAGATTCGCGGATTTCGTCCAAAACCTGGAGAGGCCTATGGGCGCATTGAGGCGCCAAAAGGCGAACTGGGCTTTTATCTGGTCAGCGATGGGACGTCGAATCCATACAGGTACCGTGTGCGTCCACCCAGCCTGATGAACCTGACGGTGCTGGAGGAACTGTGCATCGGCCGTAACGTTGCCGACGTGGTGGTGATTTTGGGGAGTATTGATATTGTGATGGGTGAAGTGGATCGATAGCACGTCGGCGAAATGCGGACCGGGTGGCCCCTTCAAGCCGCTGTTTGGCTTGAGTGGGGTTGAATTGAATTGTCATTCCGACCGAAACGAAGCAAAAAAGCAATTGCTCGTCATTCTGAGCGTAGCGAAGAATCTAGGCATTGTTTGGGAATTTTGAAGTCGAGGTTGAATCTGTGTTCGGTGAAGGCATCCTGAAGGGACTGGCGGAAACTGCCCGAAATTTTCTGGGCAGCTACGTCAGCAAAAATCGACTGACCACCGTTCAGTACCCGGAAGAGCGATTGCCGCAGATTGAGGCCTATCGCAATTTTCCCTTCCTCGTCTACGACGGCGAAGACTGGCAACAGGGATTGCGCTGCGTCTCCTGCTTTATCTGCGAGAAGGAGTGCCCGCCGAAATGCATCTTCATTGAAAAAAGTACAGACAAGAAGCCGGACGCCGTCGGCAAGCCGCAGTTCTATCCCAAGGCGTTCAATATCGACGTCTCCGTTTGTATGAGCTGTCAGATCTGCGTCGAGGTCTGCCCCTTCGATGCCATCAAGATGGACACCTACTATGAGCTGAGCTCCACCAACCGCTTCAGCGGCCTGCTGTGGGACAAGAAACATCTCGCCAAGTCCAACGAGCATTACCACAAAATCCACCCCACAGAAGCGGCAGCCGTGGATGCACAGTTGGCCGCCGAACGCGCCAAGACGGCAGCCAAGGCCAAAGCAGCCGCGGAAGCAAAGTCCACTGCGACTGC
>JAJZDO010000654.1 GCA_021805955.1 Acidobacteriota bacterium | reverse complement strand
GAATGAAATCCAGTTGAAAGACTACGCGATGTTCCAGATTCGCGACCAGGTGGCCAACGTCAAAGGGGCATCCGTGCCGCAGCCCTATGGCGGAACCTATCGCCAAGTGATGGTGTACGTCGATCCGCTGAAGATGGAAGCCAACGGGCTGAGCATCAACGACGTGTACAAGGCGGTGAACAACTCCAACCTGATTTTGCCGGCCGGGGACGTGCGCATTGGGCCGAAAGATTACAACATATATGCCAACAGCCAGGTCGCCAAGCCGTCGGATGCGAATCAGATTCCGCTGAAGACGGTGGGCAATTCCTCGATATTGGTCGCCGACGTGGGCCATGCCGAGGACTCAGGACAACTGCAATACAACATTGTCCGGGTGGATGGGGAGCGGTCGGTGTATCTGCCGATCTTCAAGCAGGGCGGCGGCAGCAACACAATCACGATTGTGGACGGCATCCGCGAGCGGGTGAAGCACCTGCTGGATGTACCGCAGCAGTTGAAGGCGCGGGTGGTGTTCGACCAATCCATTTTTGTGAAGATCGCGGTGGACAACGTGATCCGCGAAGGCGGCATTGGCCTGCTGTTGACGGCGATCATGATTCTGCTGTTTCTGGGCAACCTGCGGGCCACCGTAGCGGTGATGCTGTCGATTCCGCTGTCTGTCCTGACGGCATTTCTATTATTGAACGCCCTTGGGGGAACGATCAACACCATGGTACTGGGCGGACTGGCGCTGGCCTTGTCGCGACTGATCGACAACTCCGTGGTGGTGCTGGAGAACATCTTCCGTCATATGGAGATGGGCGAGCAGCCAATGATCGCGGCCGAACAGGGCGGCAAGGAAGTGCAGTTGGCCGTACTGGCGGCCACGGTATCTACCTCCATCGTATTTTTCCCGGTGGTGCTGCTGACTGGAGTCAGCAAATATCTGTTCACCGCGCTGGCGCTGGGGGTGGTACTGGCGATGGCGGCATCTTATGTCGTCGCCATGACGGTAGTGCCGTTGTTCTGCGCCAAATTTATTACCGTCGAGGGGCATGGTGAGTCGGAGTCCGAGCATACCTTCAACGATACGGATCCCGCCGAAGCGGCGATCGAGCGCCGGGATGAGCACGAGGCGGAGGAGCACAAGCCTCGCTCACCCTTTGAATACGTGGTGTGGCGATTCAATTCCTTTTTCCATTGGCTTCAGTCCAAGTACGACAAGGCGATCTTGTCATGTCTTGAGCGGCCAGTGATTGTGACGATCGGGTTTACGCTTTTTGTGGTCGTCAGCCTGGCGCTGTATCCGTTTCTAAATCTGGCGTTCTTTCCGCGGACGGACCCCGGCCAGTTCGTGATCGACTTCAAGGCGCCGCCGGGCACGCGGCTGGAGCTAACCGACCTTTACAGTGCGCGGATTGAGAACATCATTCGTCAGGTAGTCGCACCTTCAGACCTGAACATGATCGTGTCGAACATCGGCGTGTATCCGGATCTTTCGGCCATCTATACGACCAACACGGCAATGGACAATGGGTTCGTCCAGGTGAGCTTGAAAGAAGACCATAAAATCGGCAGCTACGTGTATATGGCCGAGGTGCGGCGGCGTCTGCGCAAAGAAATTCCAGACATCGAGACGTATTTTCAGACCGGCGGGCTGGTGGACTCGGTGGTGAACCAAGGCAAACCGGCGCCGTTCGATATTCAAGTGAACACGATGGACCTGAAGACGGGGTACGATGTCGCTCGCGGGATTGCCACAAAGATAAGCAAGCTGAATCGCGTGAGCGATGTGTTGATCCCGCAGGACATCGATTATCCCGGCTTGCAGTTGCGTGTCAATCGTGAGAAGGCGGCGATGCTGGGGTTGACGGAGAAGAATGTTGTGGACGGGGTCATCACCGCGCTGACTTCCAACGGAATGATCGCGCCCAGTTACTGGATCGATCCCAAGTCGGGCAACAATTACATGCTGACGGTGCAGTATTACGACAGTCAGATTCAGACGATGAAGGACTTCAAGGAAATTCCCTTGCGCGCCTCAAAGTTAACCGCGCACCTGCAACCCGGCGCAGCGGAAAAGCCGCAGGAGATGGTTCCACCGCACGACAATGTCATCCCGCTGGAATCGGTGGCGGACATCAAGTACATCAATACGCCCACGGTGGTCGACCACTACCAACTGCGCCGCGTGTTCGATATTTACGTGATGCCGAAGACGGAGGACCTGAGCCGGGTCGGCAAACAGATCCAGAAGATCGTGAATGGGGTCCATCCGCCGCATGGCACGCTGATCAGCATTGCAGGGTCAATCAACGACATGAGGGACAGCTTCCGGAGTTTCGCCATCGGATTGACTCTCTCTGTGGTCCTCGTCTACCTGGTCTTGATGGCGCAGTTCGCTTCGTTGTCCGATCCGTTCATCATTCTGCTGGCGGTGCCGCCGGGCATGTCGGGGGTGCTGCTGTTTCTGCTGGTGACAGGGACATCGCTGAACATCATGTCGCTGATGGGCTGCCTGATGATGACGGGAATCGTGGTGTCGGACAGCATTTTGATTGTGGACTTCATCGGAATTCAAAGAAGCGCGGGCAAGCCGCTGAAACTCGCGATCGGCGAGGCATGCCGGGTACGTTTGCGGCCGATCATGATGACCACACTGGCGACGGCGCTGGGGTTGATTCCGATGGCGCTGGGACTGGAGGCGGGCAGCGAGCAGTACGCGCCGCTGGCCCGCGCCATTCTGGGTGGCTTGACGGTCTCCGGTGTGGTGACAGTCTTCCTGGTGCCCACGGTCTATTTCCTGATTCACCGCAACCAGCAACATAACTCCGGCGAGAACGACAAGCTGGACTTGGAGGTGCAAGGATAATGCAAAACTACCATCGATATTCGTTCTTCGCAGCCTTGGCGGTCGTTGTATTCATGGGCGGTTCGCGGCCTTTGCAGGCACAGAAACTGGCGGATGCGCCGTCGACTGTGATGTTGACGAAAAATATCGAACAAGCCGACGCGGGCGCGTCGCCGGTGGCTCCTCATGCGACGGCGATGCCGGGCGATACGCTTTCCGAGGCATCGCCGGACATGGGAACGGGCAAGACGCCGACTGGAAGCACGGTGACTTCGATTCCAGCGGAGCTAACGCTGCACGACGCCGAACAGATTGCGATCCGCAACAATCCACGGATCCGCGTGGGCCAATTGCTGGCGCGAGCGCAGCACCAAGTGTATCGCGAAACGCGGTCCAACTATCTGCCGCAAGTGGATGGAGGGGCGGTCGGGTCCAAGGCGGATACGGGCAGCCGCTTCACCTTCGACGGATTGCGATCGACGCGTCTGATCACCCACGCCGGCGGAGGACTGGATCTCCACCAACTGATCACGGACTTTGGCCGCACCTCCAATCTGATCACATCTTCCAAACTTTACGAGAAGGCACAAAGCGCCCAAGCTTTGGCCACTACGCTGGATGTCGTGCTGATCACCGATCAGGCGTTTTACGACGCGATGGAGGCGCAGGCGTTGTTGAAGGTGGCCCAACAGACGGTGAATACGCGGCAGACAACCGACGAGCAGATTACCGAGCTGACAAAGAACAAGTTGCGCTCCACGATCGATCTGGCATTTGCAGACGAAAACCTAGCGCGAGCACAACTGCTGCTGCTGGACGCGCAGACGCAATACAACAACGACATCAACGCCCTGACGTCGGTGCTCGGTTTCGATCGGCCGATGACGTACACGCTGGTCGAAAATGGAGGTTCGATAACTTCGCCGCCGCCGGACCAAGACCAGTTGGTGCAGATGGCGCTGAAACAGCGACCCGACCTGATGGCGCTGGACTACGACCAACAGGCGGCAAAAAAGTATGCCCGCGCGCAGTGGGAGCAATTGCTGCCCAGCTTGAGCGCCATAGGAGTGGTGGGCGGCACGCCGATTCGCGATGACAAGTATTTCACCAGCAACTGGTTTGGCGCGGTTGGAGCCGATCTCGAAGTCCCGATCTTCAATGGATTCCGCTATACCTCCGAAGCGCATGAAGCGGACGACCGGACGCAGGCGGCGCAGGAGAACTTGCGCGACCTACGTGATCGGGTGGTGCGGGACGTGCGTGATGCGTGGCTGCAGACCAACACCTCCTACCAGAAAATCGCAGTGACGCAGAAGCTGCTGAAGGCGGCGAACCTGGGGCTGGATCTGGCGCAGGCGCGCTACAAGCTTGGATTGAGTTCCATTGTGGAACTAAGCGAGTCGCAATTGGAGCAGACCCAGGCCTCGATTGAGAATGTCAATGCTGAATACGAGTACGAACTGTCGCTGGCTGCGTTGAACTATCAATTGGGCAATTTGCCGTAGGGTCAGGTCCAATGACTGTCCCTCAGGAACCGAGGGCCGCTAAGGGCGCCTGGGCCCATATGTGCAGGCGGAAAATCCCAGGTCTCAGAGCCTGTTTACGATCTCCTGAGCAGCCGTCTAAGGAAAGCCAAGTGGACCATTTGCAGGCTGGTGTTCAGCTTGCGTTCACAGTTCTTCCATAGCCGCGGCGGCATTTTTCTAGCCAGGCG
>JAJZDO010000908.1 GCA_021805955.1 Acidobacteriota bacterium | reverse complement strand
CGCAGGGATGTCCCTGCGGCTACTTCAACGACAAGTCCCGGCAATGTATGTGTACTCCACCCATGATCCAGCGCTATGTGTCCAAGGTTTCTGGCCCGCTGCTGGATCGCATCGATATTCATATCGAAGTTCCCGCCGTGCAGTATAAGGAATTGCGCGGCGGTTCTGCCGCCGAGGGTTCGGCGGAGATTCGCGACCGTGTGCTGGCTGCCCGCGAGCGCCAGGCCGCGCGATTCTCCAGCGCGTCCGAGCGCATTTTCAGCAACGCGCAGATGAGTACGCGCCAGATTCGAACCTACTGCGGGCTCGCCGCCGATGCGGAGCATCTGTTGGAGCGGGCCATGCAGCAGCAGGGACTCACCGCCCGCGCCCATGATCGCATTCTGAAAGTGGCACGCACCATTGCCGATATTGAAGGCGAGGCCGATCTGGCCGTGAAGCACCTGGCGGAAGCCATCCAGTATCGCACCCTCGACCGCAGCTATTGGTCATAAAGCTAGTAGATTGTTTAGCTTGCCATTCTCTGGAGCCGTCCCCGGAATGAAGTGTGCAGGGCGGAACATTTCATCTGGGGGTTCGTCTGTGGAAATTATGCAACAAAGCGATAAATTTATGTTGACTGGCGATTCCCCTGGAAGCTACTCTTAGGTGTTGGCGAGGTTCATCGGTGGGCGACCGTCGCTCAGACGAGTGCACTAACCCACGGAAAATCCCGTACAGTCAAGGACTTCCAATATAGGAAACGCCATCTGGCGTAACTCGTCCTGACCGTCGACGGTAGTGAATTGGCCATCACGAATCACTTAAAGAGTCGCCAGTGCCCGCAAGAACGAACGCCTACAGCAAACCTCTGTAAAGAAGTCGGTTGTGGATCTCATCATAAAGAATTTGAAAACGATTTCAGATTTTCGATCCATCGATAGGTGTGCTACGTGCGTCTAACCTTGTAGGAATCCGTTGGCTGGACCGGCGAAATACTTCTCGTACCCCAAAGTAGAAGGTTCTGACGGCCATTACTAAACACAAAGAGAGGTACTGAAAATTATGCGCTCCCAACTGATATTTGGCGCTTTGACCTACGTCCGCAATCGCTACGAGCTGTGTCAGCTCGCATCCAAAGCGGCTCGCAAGTTGCACAAGCCGACCACCCGTCTGCAGGATACGATGAATGACGTTTTGATTCGCTTTCATCACTCGAATCCTTTAGGCGAAAGTACTGTAGCCGTCGAGCAGGTTCGTAAGCAAGAACGTCGCGCAGCGTAAGCTGCGTGCCGTTCCTCCCCCCGGCCTGCCTCGCGTTCGATATTCCCCTGTACAAAATTAAACTTCCTATCCGTACCGCTTCCCACTGTGCTTCGCCTCAAAACCGCCATCCGAAAATCCACCTGAAAAATATTTATGACGATTGCAGAACTAAAAGAGAAAAACATCACGGAACTGACGCGCATCGCGCGGTCCCTTGAAATACCTGGAGCCAGCGGACTGCGCAAGCAAGACCTGATTTTCAGGATCCTGCAGGCCCAGAGCGAAAAAGAAGGCCACATCTTTGCCGAAGGCGTCCTGGAGATTCTGCCCGACGGATACGGCTTTCTTCGCTCTCCCGACTACAACTACCTTCCCGGCCCCGACGACATTTACGTCTCGCCGTCGCAGATTCGCAAGTTCGACCTGAAAACCGGCGATACGATCAGCGGCAATGTGCGCCCTCCGCATGAAGGCGAAAAATATTTCGCCCTGGTCAAGATTGAGGCCATCAATTTCGAGTCTCCGGAAGAGACCCGCAACAAGATTCTGTTCGACAACCTGACGCCACTCTACGCCCAGGAACGCATCAAGATGGAGACGGTGCGGGAAAGCATCAGCGGCCGCGTCATGGACCTGTTGACGCCGGTCGGCAAGGGACAGCGTGGCCTCATCGTCGCTCCGCCGCGCACCGGCAAGACCATGTTGTTGCAGTCCATTGCCAACTCCATCACCACCAATCACCCGGAAGTCGTACTGATCGTCCTGCTGATCGATGAGCGTCCGGAAGAAGTGACGGACATGCAGCGCTCCGTCAAGGGTGAGGTCATCAGCTCCACCTTCGACGAGCCCGCGGTCCGCCACGTGCAAGTTGCCGAAATGGTCATCGAGAAGGCCAAGCGCCTGGTCGAGCACAAGCGCGACGTCGTCATCCTGCTCGATTCCATCACCCGCCTGGCGCGCGCCTACAACACGATTGTGCCGCCCTCCGGCAAGGTGCTTTCCGGTGGTGTGGACTCAAACGCACTGCAGCGGCCAAAGCGATTTTTCGGCGCCGCTCGCAACATTGAAGAAGGCGGTTCGTTGACCATTATCGCCACTGCGCTCGTCGATACTGGCTCGCGCATGGATGAAGTGATCTTTGAAGAGTTCAAGGGCACCGGCAACATGGAAGTCATCCTCGATCGCAAGCTGGTCGACAAGCGCGTCTTCCCTGCCATCGACATTCAACGCTCCGGCACGCGGAAGGAAGAGCTCCTGATCCCCAAAGATGAATTGCAGCGCACCTGGCTGGTTCGCAAGGTGCTGAACCCGCTCTCGCCGGTCGAAGCCATGGAACTGCTGGTCGATAAGCTGGGCAAGGCCCGCAACAATGCGGAATTCCTGCAAAACATGAATGCGTTGTAGCGGCACAGTTCACGCATCTCAAGAGAAGTGAGGATGGGGGAGTCTTGACATCCTTACTATTTATCGTGCGTAAATGAGGGATAGCAGCGATGCAGAGCTATCCTAAAGGAGTCACCAACATGTCAGCCATGAGCCGGCGAGAATTCATGGCAACATCCGCAGCTTCCCTGATTCTCACCGCTACAGTGAAGCAGGCTGCTGAGACTCTTACCTCCGAAGCTATTCCAGAGGACAAAGCCTGGTATTCCGCTATGCAACGCTGCGGGCAGATCAACTTTAATGAAAAAGATCCTCTGACTATGGATGCCAATGCCTGGATGGACTATTGGGCGTCCTTGAAGGTGAATGCAATTTTGCTGAATGGGGGTGGCATCATGGCGTTTTACCCCACGAAGGTTCCCTACCAGCATCGCAGCGAGTTCTTAGGTTCGAGAGATCTGTTTGGAGACATGGCGGAAGCCGCACGCAAGAGGGGGATTCGCGTTGTTGCGCGCATGGACTGCAATTTTGCATATGAAGAAGCATTCCAGGCGCATCCGGAGTGGTTCCAATATAACGCAAATGGCTCGCCGAGGCGCCATGCCGAGTGCCCGTGGTTATACGCCACATGCATGTTTAGCACTTATTTTACTGAGCAGATGCCTGCCATATACCGTGAGATGAATCATCTGTACACGCCAGACGGCTTTTTTACCAACGGCTGGCCAAGCACGGGGTCTCTCGGGGTATGCCATTGTCCTAATTGCCAGAAAATTTATCAGGAAAAAACGGGTGGCGTTCCGCCTGAAGGTACAGATGCCGGGAGTGCCGTTTATCGCAAATACTATGGCGTTTACATGGACCGCATTACTGAAATCTGGAGTCTTTGGGAAAAGACGGCAAAGGAGGGAAACTCCAATTCCGTCTATGTTGGAAACCTGGGCGGTGGGATCGATACGGTGAAAGACGTTAAACGCCTCAGCGAGGTTGCGGCTTGGTTTAACGCCGACAATCAGGGTCGCAGAGGGAATACGCCTATCTGGGAATGCGCGCAGCAGGGGCGCGTGGCTCGGTCTGTAATGGATGGCCGCACAGTGACGAATGTCATTGGCGCTTACAGCAATACCAGCATCGACTGGCGGCATACGGCAAAGGCGCCTGCCGAGGCGACGATGTGGATGGCGCAAGCCACGGCGAGCGGCATGGTGCCCTGGTACCATTGGCTGGGCGGTCAACCGGAGGACAACCGCTGGCGCGAGACTGGCCGAGTGTTCTTTGACTGGCTCGCTGCCAACCAGACCCATTTCCGCAACCGCCGATCTCTGGCCAATCTAGCCATCCTTTACCCGCAGAGCACCATTGCGTTCTATGGTTCCAATGGCACCCACAGCCGAAAGTTGAATCGCGCGACCATTGACCAAACCGACTATCTACAGGGTCTCTACGCTGCTTTACTCCAAGGCCGATTCTTGTTCGATTTTGTTCATCAGGAAAACCTCAATGCTGCCACCCTTAAGCCTTATCGCGCGCTGCTGCTTCCCAATGCGGCCTATTTGCGTGATAGCGAGTGCGAGGCCATTCGCGACTACGTGAAGTCGGGAGGCTCCGTGCTCGCTACATTTGAAACCTCCCGCTACAACGAGTGGGGCGTTCAGCGAGAAGATTTCGGTCTTAGGGACGTCTTCGGCGTCGGTGTAGCTGGCGAAGTCATTGGCCCTTTCGATAACAGCTACATGCATATAGATCAACCCCATCCAGTCTTAAAAGGATTCACGGGTACTACAATTCTTCCTGGTGCGGAATTCAGAGTACCCATTACTCACTTAAAAACCGAAGCCCGCAATCTGAGCGTAATACCCCACTATCCCGCGTTCCCGCCGGAAATGGTCTATCCTCGCATCCGGCGAACCGAGGAGCCCGCTGCCTCATTCCGCGAGCAAGGATCTTCGCGCATCGTGTACTTTGCAGGAGATGTTGCCCGATCCTTCTGGATTTCAGGCAATCCCGACCTCAGTCGGCTACTGATCAATTCGATACATTGGATATTAAACGGCCAATCGCTAACCGCTACGGTCGAGGGCAGCGGCATAGTGGAGATGTTCGCCTGGGAGACTGACTCTGGGTTCGCCTTGCATTTTCTCAATTACACGAATCCCAACATGACGCGCCCGTTCGTGACCCAGTTTTATCCCACTGGACCATTACAAACTCAATTCCAAGTTCCCGATGGACGCAAGATTGCGTCTGTGCGCGCCTTGCGTGCGCTTCGCGATCTTCCATTCAAACAGCAGGGTTCGACGGTGCAGTTTGAAACGCCGCCGGTAGTCGATTACGAAGTTATTGTATTGACCTAGGGAGTGTATGGTCTGGCACGTGAATGCGAGCGAAAAATGAAGGTGAAAATGGGTCTACGCAAATGCGATACGCCGTGTGCCTCATCCTTGCCCTTCGACTTCGCTCAGGGGAACTCCGTTAAGGGTGGCATTGTCTGTCCCGCAAAAGAGTTCTCATTCCTCCCTTCGCGATGAGACGACGAAGGATGGGGCACGCGGCGCTATAGAAAAACAGTGTTGTTGAACACAAGGCGTGGCCACTGGCCGCGCCTTTTTCTCTTCGCTGCGCGGCTCGTCATGCAAAGATTGGAAAGCTTATACTGGGTGGAATTTTGAGATTCTTTTTGTGAGGATCAGGCACCTGTGAAGCGACGAGAGTTTTTGAAATCCGCAGCGGCAGCCAGTGTCACAGCGGCTTGGGTTCAACCTCAACTGGCTTCCGCAGCAGCTCCCCAAACCAAGGCAACTGACCCGGCGGTTCAGAATCTCTATCCGCTCGGACCGGACTCGAAACCTCAGCCCGGCGTGCCCAGCGGCAAGATGTTCAGCTTTTCGATGAATGAATCGAAATTTTTTCCCGGTACGCACCGCACCATCGAGGTATACGTCCCCGCTCAGTACTCAACCCATCAGCCTGCCTGCGTGCTGGTTGCCCTGGACCAGATTTCCCATAGTCTCCCGATTGTCCTCGACAGCTTGATTCATACGGAAGAAATGCCGGTGACGATCGCCATCGGTCTCCACCCGGGAGAAACGCCTTCCTCCAACCCGCCTCAGAACGCTCGCTTCAATCGAAGTTTCGAGTTCGACAGTCTGTCGGATGTTCTCGCGGATTTTCTGCTACAGGAAGTGTTTCCGGCAGTCGAGCAACGGACAACGCCCGTCGGAGTTCCTATTCGCCTCTCGGTCGATCCCAATGATCGCGGAATTATGGGTGGCAGTACCGGCGGCATCGGTTCCTTCACTGTCGCCTGGCAGCGTCCCGATGCATTCCGCCGCGTGTACACCATGATCGGCACCTTTGTCGGCATGCGCGGAGGAGATCGCTATCCAGTCCTGGTCAGGAAAACGGAACCCAAGCCGTTGCGTGTGTTTCTTCAGGATGGCAGCAACGATGGCTGGCCGGGAGGACTCGAATTCGGCGACTGGTGGATGAGCAATCAGGAGATGGAACGTGCCCTGACATTTTCTGGATATGAAGTGAATCACGCCTGGGGAGTGCTGGGACACGAGGGCACTCACGGCCAATCGATCCTGCCCGACGTGATGCGGTGGTTGTGGAAGGATTGGCCCAATCCGGTTCAGGCCGGCTCGAGCAGGAACTCCATGATTCGCGCGGTGTTGCAGCCCGGCGAAAACTGGCAGCGTTGTTCGACCGGCCCAGCAAACACGCCCAGCAAATCTTCCGACGTTTCGATCTATCGAAGCCCTTCCGTTGTAACGACTCATTCAACAGCAGCCGCCTTGGCCAGCGACTCTGCCGGGCGCGTGTATGTCCAGGATCCTTCCAGCGGCAGAATCGATCGCATCGGCGAGGACGGAATCGCGAAGCTCTACGCCAAGGTCAGCCCCGGCAACAACGGTCTCGCGTTGGGTCCCGACGGACGGTTATATATTGCAGAAACGGCGGAAGCGAGAATTTCCGCCTTGAGCGAGAGCGGCCCCGCGGTAGTTATCGCCGAGGGCATTCGTGGCACTGGGTTGACTGTCACGCATACAGGAAACATCTACGTTGCGGAATCGAACGACGCCGTTTCCACGTCCGGCAAAGTCTGGCTGATTCGTCCCAATGGCACAAAGACCGCCGTCGCCGAGGGTCTGAATGGACCCTCGGGAATTTCTTTTACCCCGGATGGATTGTGGCTGTGCGTCGCCGAGGGCAAGGGGCATCATGCGTACAACTTCCAGGTGCAGCCAAACGGAGAACTCAAGTATGGTGAGCCGTACTACTGGTTCCACGTTCCCGACAGGGCAAACGATAGCGGAGTCGGCCAGATGTGCATGGACAGAGGTGGTGCCGCGTACGCGGCCACGCGCATGGGCGTGCAAGTCTTCGATCGCAACGGACGGGTCAGAGCCATTTTGCCGGTAGCCGACAGCCAGTTGGCCGGGATTTGTTTCGGCGGCCCCGATCTTCAGACGCTCTATGTTTCCACCGGCAACGCGGTCTATCGACGCAAAGTAAAAACCGTTGGAATGCCCGCATGGGAGGCGCCCATCGTGCTGCCTCCGGCATCGGCAGGATAATTCGTAGACAATCGGGTAGATCGAGCTCCAGCCGGGAAGCCCTTCCTGTTCACAGCGTGGTGCTGACTTCTCTTCCCTTTGGCACCAGCTCCGCGCCTGGCAGGACAATTTTCGCCTGTATTTTCCTGAAGCCGAACATCACCGCGACCTGAGGAGCGACGTAGCGCGTCAGCCACATAACAACAAGTATCAGAGGGATGTAATGACCCCACAGTTGGGGATGCACGGGCAAAAGCAGACCCGGCGCGGCGAAGGCAGCGTAGGAAACCAGAACCAGCCCCCACGGACTCTCGCGAGCGTCGCCAAAGACTCCATTCAGAATGATGAACGTCAAAAAATACATAATTGGCATCACGACGACAACGCCCGACCAGCCAAACTCGCGAAAGGCATCGCCAATCGGCGCGAACGCAACGGCGGTTGTATAGTCTTCCGGGCTGGATTCGCCCGTCTCACGTCCGTAGACGTTTCCCAACGAAAGACTGGCGCGCCCTGGCCAGAGCATATGCGGAACCACCATTTCGAAACCGGCGATCAAATAATCCGGCCCAATCGGCCCGGTATGCTGCGTGATTTCAATGAGTCGGTCATCCTGGCAAATCAGGGACTCGCGATCCATCAGGCCTTCCGGATGGTCGTAACAGAGCGAGACTTGGTTCACATCCTCATTCGACTTTAAGGAATCGGCGTACCACGCATACATCGCGGGAATGGTGTTTGGATTCCTCAACAAACTGATCGTTGCATCGACAGTACCGGTAAGTGTTGGCTGGCGAGTCATGGCGCGCGCATATTGCGCCCAAGGGAATAGAAAACCGACGGCGAATGCCAGCCACCCCAGAATGACGATCACTTGCAGCGGTCGGAAACGGTATTCGAGCGCGCCGCAAACCAGAAAATACGAGAGAAATGGCGCATACATCCCTTGCTTGGAAGCCGCGATGAAACCGAATCCCGCAACGTACAGAATGCTGGCCAGAACAATCCAGTTCATGCTGCGCTGTCCGCGACTGATGCAAATCTCATAATAAGTTGCGAGAATCGTCGCCATGGGAATGAAGATATTCAGCTGGTTCAGCGCCGCCCACACAGTTCCGTTGGCGCCTGTGTTGTAATTCGTCAAGAGAATCTGGCTGAACAAGCCAATGACCAGCAGGCCCGCGGATGTGTTTTTCAGGTTTTCGAGATCTCTTGCGGTGAAACGAACAATGTTGCGCCTGGTGGAAAATTTGCGGCTCAGTCCTGCGGCCATTAGAATCCCCGCCCACCCAATCGCAGTGGCCGCAATTGTGATCAGCGGCTGTTCGAAATGACGATTCGACGGCTCCCACGTCAGCACTTTTACAACGATCAAGCCGACAAACGTGGGAATCGCCATGAAAATTACAAAGGCGCCGCTCACCGTCCCCAGCCCGTTCAGGACATTGAAGGCAAGCGCGCTGAAAACGATAGCCAGCGATCCTAAAAACGCGAAGACGGGGTCAGAGCCGTCCAGCAACTGCGCGAACAGCAGCAACAGCACCACGATCAGCACATGATTGATGTTGATTCGCGTTGGATAGGGTATGCGCATGATCCAAATTTCCGACTGCCAAGACCGATGCAGCGAATCTCTATTCTATGGTTCTTACTTGCAGGCGTGTTGCGAATGACTCACTGCGTGGCGATTTCGATGCTATCGAAATATGTGCATTCATAGCGGGCCCGGACTATGGATCCAATTTTCATTCCGAATTCGATTGCATTTCAACAGCCGCCGCTCGGCGAGCAGCCATTTCCATCCTCATAATCGGGTCAGTTGCGAGTATATCAACCAGTCCAGGGTCGCCGCCCCTCCGCAACATGCAGGCCAACCTACCCGGACGCGTTGCGGGCTCATCTCTGTCCATGGGAAACCACGCCTTCAAATTCCTGTGTATGCCCATCGAAACATAGAATGCGACAATACGGTATATGCGCTTTCAAGCGGCGCTTCGGGCGCGAATATCATGCTGCAACTGACCCGCGCCGGAAAGCGCTTCGGCCACAAACTCCTCTTCGAAAAGGTCGACTGGCAGATCACTCCCGGGGACCGCACCGGCCTGGTCGGCGGCAATGGCACCGGCAAGTCCACGCTGCTGCGAATTCTGGCCGGCCTTGACTCGCTGGATGATGGTTCGCTCGATTCAACCGGCGGCATGACCTTCGGCTATCTTCCTCAAGATGGATTGCATCTGAATGGACGCTCCGTGTTTGAAGAATGCTTGTCCGCATTTGAAAAGACGCAGGCGATCGAGCGCACAATTCAGGAACTGCATTCGCGGCTCGCAGACCTCTCCCCGCATTCCCCCGAGTATGTTTCCGTCACCGATCAGTTGGCGCGGAGCGATGCCCAATTTCACGCGCAAGATGGATACACGATTGAAGCTCGCGTCGGAACTGTGCTCTCTGGACTTGGCTTCCTCAAGGAAGACTGGGAGCGGAAGACAGAGGAGTTTTCCGGCGGCTGGCAAATGCGAATTGCATTGGCCAAGCTGCTGCTGGAAAAGCCCGATCTCCTGCTCCTGGATGAACCGACGAATCATCTGGATCTGGAAGCGAGGAATTGGCTCGAAGGCTACCTCCGCTCCTATCCGTACGCGTATGTTTTGGTCTCGCATGATCGCTTCTTTCTCGACGTTGCCACCAACAAGATTGTCGAGCTTTGGAATCGCGGCCTCTATAGCTATACCGGCAACTACGAAAAATACCTCCAGCAGAAGGCCGAACGCCAGTCCCAACTCGAAGCTGCCTATCGTCACCAGCGCGAACATATTGAACATCTGGAAGCATTCATCACCCGCTTCCGCGCACAAGCCACCAAGGCGCGCCAGGTACAAAGTCGCGTTAAAGAACTGGAGCGCATCGAGCGGATCGAATTGCCCCCACAAGAAACCGAGATTCACTTCACCTTCCCGCAGCCGCCAGCCAGCGGACGCACCGTGGCCGAGGCGCAGCAGATCAGCAAGAGCTACGGATCGAAACATGTATTTTCCGGGGTCCAGTTCACCATCGAACGAGGAGAGCGCATCGCGTTGATCGGCCCCAATGGCGCGGGCAAATCGACACTGATTCGCCTGCTTGCCGCCCTCGACGAACCCACGACCGGCCAGATTCGCCTTGGACATAACGTGGTACTGCAGTACTTCGCGCAGGATCAGTACAAAGAGCTGAACGCCGATGCCCGCATGCTCGACGACATCGGACGCAGCGCGCCCAGAATCCCGCAGACGGAACTGCGCAGCCTCCTGGGGTGTTTTCTATTCTCAGGCGATGATGTGTTCAAGCATCTGGGCGTTCTTTCCGGCGGCGAACGCAATCGCTATGCCCTGGCCCGGTTGCTGGTCAGCCCGGCCAATTTCCTGCTGCTCGATGAACCGACGAATCACCTCGACATGCGCGCCAAGGAAGTGCTGCTGGAGGCGATCCGAAACTTTACCGGGACCGTCGTGTTTGTCTCCCACGACCGCGCCTTTATTGACGCCCTTGCCACGCGAGTCTTTGAAATTCGAGATGGCGCCGTTCGTGTGTACGCCGGCAATTATGAAGATTATCTCTGGCAGACTTCCCGGCTAGCGGAAGCGCAGGCCGCGCTGGCATCTCCGCCGGATTTGAAAAAATCCAATGGCAACCTGTCCGCTGGTGGCCTACAAGCCCTTCCCGCCGATCCCCCAAAGAGTGAAAACGCGCGCATCAAGCGCATCAATCCCATTCGGCTGCGACAGATGCAGGACCGCTGTACCACCCTCGAAGAAGAAATTCCACGCACAGAGGCAGCCATCCAGACGATTCAACAGCAGATGGGCGTCTATGTTTCAGCAGAACAATATCAAACCCAGCAGCGCCAACTCGACAGTCTTCGCGCCGAACATAACACGCTGCTTGCGGAATGGGAAGAACTCATCCTGCAACTCGAAGAGCAGGCGGAAATTTCTTAGCCCCACGCGTAGGAAACTGTCCACTCCTTCCTGCATAATTCAGATACGTATGGATCTTTTGTGGAAACCGGAAAACTGGGCGGAACGCCTGGAAGAGCTCCAGTCCTTTGACCCCGAGCGCAAGGAAGCTCCGCTGCGCCGCGATGTTCGCTCCCTGGGAACGCTGCTGGGCCGCGTCCTTCGCGAACAGGCTGGCGATGCGCTGTTCCAGGCTGTAGAAGATTTGCGCCGCCTCACCACGGAGGGCCGGGAAGCACGACTGAAGGGCGACACAAAAAAAGCCGATTCGCTTTTGTCTGAAGCCATCGCGCGCATTCAGAATTTTGACACGGGATTTTCCGAGCAACTGACGCGGGCCTTCGCCTTCTACTTTGAACTGATCAACCTGGCGGAAACGAATCATCGCAAGCGTCGCCGCAGGGCACACCGCCTGCGCGGCAGCCAGAGCGCACCCCAGCCGGGCGAGATGCGCGGCACATTGCGGCGTATGCGCGAGGCGGGCATCACCGCCAGCGAGGCGATGGAATTCCTCGCGAAGATTTGCGTCATTCCTGTGTTTACCGCCCACCCCACTGAAGTCGCGCGGCGCTCTGTCCTGTTCAAGCGACGACGTCTCGGCGAGACGCTCGAAAGCCTCAACCGGATTCCCTTGCAGGATGAGGAATTGGCCGCCCGCGAAGAGGACATTCTGGCGGAGATCACAGCTCTATGGCAGACCGACGAAGTTCGCAGTCATCGCCCCACCGTCCAAAATGAAATCAAACTTGGCCTCGATTATTACGACATTGCCATCTTCGAAACGCTTCCCCAGCTCTTTGAGGAAATTGCCGGCGCCCTCCGTGACGAATACGGAATCGAAGTCGAGCCGAACGACTTACCGCAGGTGATTCGATTCGGTTCCTGGATTGGCGGCGATCGCGACGGAAACCCATTTGTCACACCGGAAGTGACCTGGCAAGCGATCACCATGGCCCGCCGTAAATTGATTGAGCACTACTGCGCGCGCATCCAGCTGATTCTCGACCTGCTGACGCCTTCCGCACAGCGGGTGGATCTGGCCCCGGCGCTGCAACGCAAACTGCAATCGTATATGTCCTACCTGGAGCGCTCTGGAGCCGGCATCGAGGGTCGCTACCCCCACGAACTGCATCGACGGTTTGTTCTGTGCATTCGCATGAGACTGGAAGCGGCCGCGCATAAACTGCAGGATGCCTCAGCCTGCGCGACCTTGCAGCCATATCGCTCCAGCCAGGAATTATTGGAGGACCTGCGTCTGCTGCGAGACAGCCTGGCGGAGAAAAAAGGCCTTCGCCTCGCGCGCACTCTGATCGATCCATTGGTGCGCGAAGTCCGCACATTCGGGTTGCATCTGCACACGCTGGACATCCGTCAACATGCCCGCCAGCTTACCCAGACCCTTAGCGAGATTGAAGAAAATTGCGCGGAGCAAGCGTCCCAGGAAAATTTCTCCAGCCCGCTTTCGCACGAGACCGCCGACGTACTCGCTACCTTTCGCGCCATGGCGCAGATCCAGCAGCAGGAGCCAGCAGAGACGATGCAACAATTCGTCATCAGTGGCGCCACCGGCGCGGATGATGTCTGGCGCGTCCTGCATCTTGCGCGCATCCATCAAGTCTCCTGCATCGCCGGGGAAGATCGCGCCGCCATCCGAGTCGTTCCCCTGTTCGAGTCCATTGAGGATTTGCGTGGCGCCGCCGCCATTTGCCGGGAAATATGGACCACGCCGGCGTATCAACCGCTGCTGGAGTCCTGGAATCGCCGCCAGGAAGTGATGCTCGGTTACTCTGACTCGAACAAAGATGGCGGCATGCTCACCAGCACGTGGGAGTTGTACAAAACGCATCGAGCCCTGCATGCCGTCGCCCGGGAATGCGGCGTGGACCTGCGCCTGTTCCACGGCCGCGGCGGAACTGTCGGTCGCGGCGGCGCGCCCACGCATCGCGCCATCTATGCCCAGCCTATCGGCGACTTCAACGGAGAAATTCGCATCACCGAACAGGGCGAGGTCCTGCACTGGAAATATTCCGACGTCGTGCTCGCGGAATGGAACCTCGAGTTGATGGTGGCAGCATCGCTCGATGCTTTGGCGCGTCCGGAAGCCCGCCGTCCGGGCGGTCTTCGCACCGGAGAAATGTTGCCCGGCTGGGAACAGGTCCTCGATGAACTCTCCGCGATCGCCTACCGGTATTACCGCCAGAACATTCCGGAAGATGAAGCGGTGCTCGAATATTTCTCGGAGGCCACGCCCGTCAATGAGTTGGAATTTGCCCGCATCGGCTCGCGCCCTGTACGCCGCAAGGCGAGGAGCAATTTTTCCGACCTGCGCGCGATTCCGTGGGTGTTCGGCTGGATGCAGAGCCGCCATGGCGTGCCAGGCTGGTTCGGCGTCGGCCATGCACTCGAGCGGTCCATCGAACAGGGAAACCTGCCCATGCTCCAGCACATGATGCGGGAGTTTCCCTTGTTCATCGACCTCATCCGCAACGTGGAATTGTCGCTCGCGAAAGCCGATTTCCATATCGCCAGGCAGTATTCATTGCTCGTGCGCGACCCTTCGGTTCGAGACCGAGTATTCACCCGGCTTGAGTCGGAATATGAAAGTACGCGCCGCGCTGTCCTCGCCGTGACTGGGCAGAAACTTCTGCTGGAAACCAATCCGGTCCTGCTGCGCTCCATTCGCCTGCGCAATCCCTACGTCGATCCCATGAGCCTGATCCAAGTGGAACTGTTGCGCCGCAAACGTGCCGGAGATTCGAGCGATGCCTTGCAACGCGCAATCGCCGCCACCATCAATGGCATTGCCGCAGGTCCGGA
>JAJZDO010000952.1 GCA_021805955.1 Acidobacteriota bacterium | reverse complement strand
ACCAGGCGCATATCGTCTGGATTCTTCACTCCGCTGCGCGGAGCCTGCCCTGAGCGTAGCCGAAAGGTTCAGAATGACTCCCTTTCACAAGTAACTACACCTACTGTCAATCCGCTCTAATCGCCGTCCGGATCGGCATGGTGAGGATGCTGCTGCAATAATTGCCGCGGTACTGGCCGGTTTCCCATTGCGTCGCGCCACAGAATGATATTCAGCTTCTGGGTATCTGCCATGTCCGCGTGGGTAAAATTCATCTTCGCGGACTGTTTCGCGCCGTAACTCCTGGCCGTATTCGCTTCATAAATCCGGCCATTATCTCGATTTACGTAGTCGGCGCTGAATGCAGGCTGCGTACCTGTGCCGGAAAATTCCGCCGCCATCAACGGCGCGAAGGCGTCGTTATTATTCATCGGCGGCAGACCGAGCAGAGTTTCCAAGGTATGAACCGCGCTGACGGTTGTATAAAAATGATCGTCCACGAAAGGTTGGCCGTCGGGTGTGGGGCGTGGCGCGTATTTGCTGACCACCAGCATCAGGCTGCGATGCGCATCCACATGATCGGCGCCGCTCTGTGCATCATCCTCCAGAATGAAAAACGCGGTATCGTTCCAGAACGCGCTATGAGAAACGGCGTCGACAGCCCGGCCTACCGCCAAATCGTTATCCGCAATCGACGCTTCCGGGCGCGGCATCCCAGGGGTGGTGCCGGCCGTATGATCGTCCGGCAACCGCAGCATCACAAATGCGGGCATCGTGTCTTTGCCATGAGCGCGATCGGCCGCCCACTGGCGAAAGTGCGCAAGAAACTCCGCAACCCGAAATTGGTCGGGCACGCTGAGTTCGAAGTCCTGATAAAGCGGATCGAAGTGGCCAACCAGCTCCGGCTTGGTCGCAACATCGCGTGCGATCAAAGGAATCCTCCACGGATATTGACTGATTCCGCCGCCATAGTTCGTCGGTATCGGCTCTCCCTTGCTAATCGAGCTATGTACGCAAGCTAAAGGATTCGGCTCTGGAGTCCCCTGAAGCGGCGTACCCGCTTTCGGCGCTTTGAGTGTGTCCTGGCAAAACTCCGTGGCAACAAATTCGCCAAAGTGGTAATAGGTCTTGCCATGCCGTGCCAGATTCGTCCATAGGTAACCACTGGCCGGTTCGTCGACATCGGAAATCTTTTCCTGGAGCGGATACCCGTTGGCAACTACGCCTTCGTAGTCATAGCTTCGTTGGTCGCTGCGGTAGCTTTGTTGCCAGGTCTTTTCTGTGTAATCGCTGGTAATCGCAGCCGTGGACCAGACATGGCCGTCGCCGGAGACTTCTCCCGAGTCATAAAAGTTATCGAGAACTCCGAACTGCTCCGCGAGTCGATGTTCATTTGGCGTGATCGCCCACCCGTACATTGTCAGACTCGGATCTTTGTTACCCGTCTTCAAATCACCAAAGATCTGATCGTACGAACGATTTTCTTTGATGATGTAAATCACGTGGCGGATGGGGTTCCCGCCGGCGCGAAAAAGTATCTGCTGCTGCGCCGCGCGCATCCGATTGCTCCGCATCACCTCGTCGCTCAATTGTTCCAGATGTCGATCGACGCCATCTCGGTCCACGGCGGCCATGGAACCATACAGCAGTGTGGCAATATAGGTAGTCGGCGGCCGTTTGGGCGGCTCTATCCCGTTGACCATCCCTTCGCTAGACGCGGAATGTCCAGGTGGCCAGAAGTTATTGGGGCCGGTTCCCTGCCCTTTATCGGTCGCTACATACAGATGACCGGCAGTGGCAATCAATGCCGTGGGATACCACTCCGTCGGAATGAATCCGAATGCATGGATAGCAGCGTCGCTTTTCTTGGTAAGCGCGTGCGGATTGAAGACGGCAATCGCATTCAAGCTGGCATCGGCTACATACAGGCGATTGCCGTCCGGGGAAAGCGCCAACGCATTCGGGACCGCTCCAAAGTACGTCTGACCGGGCAGCCTCGTATCGAAAAATCCCGTGGTATTCATGGCGTCTTGGTGTCGCTTGCCGAGTGCCACAGCCGCAACCGAATCCCGGTTCGCCAACGCAACGTACAGAATGGATTCGTCTGCATTCAGAGCCAATGCCGTCGGATGGGAGCTGGGATCGATGGAGTCGCGTGGCGGCAACAGAGGCAGCATCTGCAATACGCGTCCGCGCACCAGATCCAGCTCGGCAATCTCCGAAGCATTCCAGAGCGCGACAAATCCACGCTTTCCATCGCGGGTAGCAACCGTGGCGATGGGGTAGGAAGCGGGTACCGTACGGCTGGTGGAGAGATCGAATCGATACACGACCTTGCCATTGGAAGCATCTATCAGCAATGCATCATCGGAAAGATTGTCGGCAATCAGCAGTCGATCGCCATCCTTGCCAGGAACCACGGTCAACCCGGAGGGAAAGGGATTCGCCATGCCGGGAGGCAGTTGCGTGTGCTCCATTTCATTCTGCTGTTTCTTATCCGCCAATTTTTGTAGCGGAATCGGCATAACCCGCTGCTCTGTCACCTGACCGGCGTCGAATCCGTAGACGAGGATACCGTTCCCGACAGCGTCTTTGCCATCCGGCAAGGGATGAGTCAGCGAAGCGATGCTGACATAGAGATGCTTCCCATCGCTACTGAAGGCCAGCCCGGAGTACAGGGTCTGCGGCGCACGGCGCGACGTGGAAGCATTGGGGAAATCGAGCAACTTGCCCGACTCCGTATCCAGGACAGCGATGGACTGCTCTCCCTTGGATTCCGCTGTCCCGTACCCAGCATTCACGATGGCGACATAGCGTCCGTCCGGAGAAATAGCCATCGCCATGGGCAAGCTATTGGTCTTTTGCGGAGCGCCTGGCACCGGCTCCAGCAGCATTTTGCTGCTCGGCAGCGGAATTGTTCGTGCCGGAGCCGTTGGGTTTTGCGCGACTGTCGAACTGGACAGCAGCAGACAAGCCGTCAGAACAGCGGAGCAGGAGCAGATTCTAGCAAATGTATATGTCACGACCCATCCACCATATCAAATTCATGCAGTCTCTGTACGGAATGGGCGACTGGATTCAACAGATTTTCAACCTGGGAACGGTGCAAAACAGTCGCTTCCACCCGTGTTCTCGCAGGCAAGAATCTTCAAACTGACTGCAATTACAAAAGTCTTACATTCAGCACTAAATGTCGCTGCTAGGCTTGAATCAGCAGACGATCTTGATTCTTCTTCTGAGGTATTTCGTGGCATCCATACTGAACGATGTGGTCGAGGTGAACACCATCGCGACTTCTCCCCTTCCATCTTCGACCATACAGACCACCGAAGCCTCTTTCATTGGCACCCCGGTTGCAGTCCCCACGCACATGCCACCGGCAGCCACTGGGCGCGCCAAATCCTCTCTCCCGGTGCTTGGAAGAGCGACGCAGGATAACGGCGTTACATGGACGACGGCCATTTTTCTGGCTATCTTCCACGTGGGAGCGATTGCATCACTATTCTTCTTTAGCTGGAGCGCACTGGCTGTCTTTGTCATTACCTATGTCCTGGCCATCAATGTCGGGATTGGGATGTGTTACCACCGCCTGCTGACGCACCGCGGCTACAAAGTTCCCAAATGGCTCGAATATTGCATGGCCATCTTTGCATCCACAGCGTTGGAAGGCGGCCCGATGTTCTGGGTGGCCACGCATCGCGTACATCACCAGTACAGCGACCACGTAGGCGATCCGCACACGCCCACGGAAGGAACCTGGTGGGCCCATGCCGGCTGGATTCTGAAAGGCAAGGCCCTGCACACCGAGACTGCGATGCTTGCCCGTTATGCTCCGGATCTCGCCAAGGATCGCTTCTATGTCTTGTTAAGCAAATACCACTGGGTCCCGTTGACTGTCGAAGGTCTGGTCCTGCTCGCGTTGGGCGGATGGCAGTGGGTTCTCTGGGGCATATTTCTTCGTGTCACCATTGGACTCCATGCCACGTGGCTGGTGAATTCCGCGACCCACTTATGGGGCTCGCGCCGCTTCCAGACCCGTGACGATTCCCGCAACAGCTGGTGGGTTGCGCTGCTGACTGGCGGCGAGGGATGGCACAACAACCACCATGCACATCCCGTATCCGCGCGGCACGGGCTGACGTGGTACGAATTCGACCCCAACTATTACGGCATATGGTTGCTGAAAAAGCTTGGCCTGGCGCGCCAGATCAAAGTAGCTCAATTCGATTCCAATGATCCTCGTCCAGCCGGCGTACAGTCCGCGTAACGGGATTCATACCCCTCTCCTGCCCTGAAGCCTGACGGCTGGAGCGATTTCTAATAAGAATTTCGCTCTATACTGCCGTCAGGCTTTTCTGTTGCCTGGAAGCTCTTCGACTACCATGCAGATCACGCGTCGCCGCGGAACCATCGCCTTCTTCATCACCTTGGGTTCCTGCCTGGTTGCGCTCGCCATTGCGCTGAATGTCCGCTGGGTAATACTCAATTGGCACGAAATCGTTCCGTTGGTTCTTGGCGTAGTTTTCTTTGGGATCCTCATCGCCGGAGTGGTGCTAAACACAATTTTCCTGGCGCGGGTGTCAGTATCTTCA
>JAJZDO010000896.1 GCA_021805955.1 Acidobacteriota bacterium | reverse complement strand
CACACAATCCGCGCCGAAATCTTCGCTGCGTTGTGGCTGGTGATCACGTTCTCTGTCGCCGCCGGAATCAGAATGTCGCACGGCATCGTCAGCAAGTCCGCGCCTGGCTGAAAAAGCATCCCCGCTTCCGCTTCCACTTCCTTCCCACTTCCTCCTCCTGGCTCAATCTGGTTGAACGCTGGTTCAGGGACATCGCCGACCGGCGCATCCGTAGAGGAGCCTTCCAAAGTGTCGCTGAACTGGAACGCGCCATCGCCGATTGAATCCGCCACAATAACCAAACGCCAAAACCTTTCGTCTGGACAAAATCCGCAGACCAGATCATTCAAAAGGCCAACCGTGGTGAAGCCCTGCTGGAGACACTACACGTAGGATGATCGCGGCAACCAACAACACTGCGGCACCAATCAACACTGCCAATCGCTTCCACATGACGGCGAAAATGTATCACGCGCCAGAGATACATTTACCTCAATCTTTAATAGGTAAACTCTTTGAGCACGAAAAAGGCGGGAACCGCGTCGGCCTGTGGGAGCCCACGCAGATTCCTGCCAATTTCCTTTTTGTTTTTCTCGCTCAGATCACTCGCAATAGCAGCAGGATGATCACGATCAGCAAAATCAGCCCGAGCCCGCCACCGCCATAGTAGCCAACTCCCGGCCCCATACGATATCCGCCAAATGCAACCACTAAAAGTAGAACGATCAAAATAATTAACATTCTGTCTCCCTTGCGGCGAACGCCCCTCGCCATGTGCTAACCGGTTGGATGCAAACGCCGCCGCCAGGCAGATGTCGTCATCGAATTTTTCCAGCCCGCTTTAGCTTTAATGGACAACAGCAAATTGTGGGTGCGCCAACGTGCCGGTCAGCCGGATCGGAAACATCAGGCGCCCGTCTTTTTCCTTGGCCCCTTTGAACCAGCGCGCAAAGGTATTCGTGAAAAATCCCTGCTTTTTCTCAATGGTCGCGCTCCCTCGATACTCGACCGGCCCTCCCGTCAGCGACATGCTTCCAGTCCCGTCCACGTCGATACCGTAAAAATCCACGCCTATGCGCCGGTTGTACATGCGCTGGTTTTTCAGCTCCATGTCGCCCTCAAACGTGGAGAATGCCGAAGGCGGCAATCCAGCCGCAGCTGACGTGCGGAATCGCTCCATCTGCTTCATGCTCACGTTTTGGTTTATGCCCGGAAGTTGCCCCTGCCGCACCGTAACGGTCCCGTTTCCGTACATGCCCGCCAGCGGATTGGAAGTGTGGGCGATCTCTCCGGCTGCATTCAGCTTCCCATCCATCATGCCCGTCATTTTTGGAGGTCCCGGGGAAAACTCCGCCAACAAATAAGGCATGCCAATACCGCTGATCTGCATCTTTGCCTGGAATGTCGTTTTCTTACCCTGAAAATTAAGGCTCAAATCCCCGTTGGCTTTTCCGCGATATGTTTTGGCTTCAAAATTCTTGAATGTCAACTCCAGCGGCAGGATGCGGACGTCCGAACGGAGGTCATGAGTGTGGATGAGCCCAAAGCTAGCTGTCGCCGCCGCCAGCCGACCCTGGATTGCGTTCAGCGGAGCACCCTGTCCGTGCGGATGAAAATGAATCTGCCTCAGTTCGCCGGAGAGATCCCGCAACTCTAAAATGGTCGGTCCCGGCCGGTCCGACGGGTCGATCAGGTTTGAGCCGAGCAGCACGCCGTTCTTGACGGTCAGGGAGGCAATCGAACCCGCGGAAAAACGCTTCGGTTGTTCTTTTGGCCCGGCAGGATTTTGAAAGTTCCACAGCCCGTCGGGATCGGAGATGAAATCGATCTCCGGCTGGTTCAGCACCAGCGAACGGATCACGATCTTTCCTTGCAGCAGGGGCATCCATTCCACCGACGCTTCCAGCATCGGCGCCTTCAGAAAATCCCCCGCCGGAAACGGTTTTGGATTTTTTATTTCCAGCCCATACACACGCACTCGTAAGGGGAAATAGCGAATCTCGACGTGCCGGACGGCGATCTGCAGTCCGGTTCTCTTCTGCGCTTCCGCCATCGCCAGGGGAAGATAGCGATCGGGATTGCGCATCCAATACCATCCCACCGCGCAGGCCACGACGATGACACCCGCGAGCACCGCCAGCGCGACCTTGAGACTGGAAACCATCCGACTTCCTACGAAACAGGATTGATACGCACCCGAGACTTTAGATGCAATTCGCGGATTTTCGCTCGCCGCATTCCATCCAAATCAACTTCCTGTGGACATGTGCAGCCTGTTGCTGTCGCAAATCGCCATCCTCGCTGCGCTTTAAGGGCCCTGTCCTGTATATGCCCTTCTCTCTATACTGTGCCCACTTGGCATTCTCTTCGCTGTCAACGATCCCAAGGGCCGCTGGCTTGTCACCGCCAACAACTTGATGCCATCCAGCCTGATCTGGACTGTGCTGCTGGAGAAAATCCGCTAGCCATCGGTCGATTGATGTCGGTTGTTGTCCTGGGCGTTGGCAAGCAAAGAATCCGACGCTATCCGTAACTTTCGAGATAATATTATTGTTTTCAGGTGTCAGCTTTCCGGATCGAAAACTGTACCCATATCGTGTGCGTCAGGTCCCGTGACAATCATCTTCAGGAGATTTGCCATGTCCAATTCCTACGATCCCAGCCGCAGGGGATTTCTCCGCTCCGCCGTCGTCTCTTTCGCGCTCACTCCCGCCCTGATGGGATTTGCCCAGGGTCCAGTTTCCACCGAGGCCGACATTACCGGGGCAGACTCCGCTGTTCTGGGTCGTATTACGCTCGACCGGGAATTATATGACCAGGACGGGGTGATCAACGGGACCCTGCACTTTCTTTCTCCCATCACCAGTCCTGTGCAGGTGCAATGGACAGATAGCTTCGGACGCGTGGCGGTGCAGGTCACGCTTCCCGCATCCGGGCCGACGACGGTAGCGCTCCCATTTTCCTTCAATTTGAGATTCGGCCTGACGTATGTGAATTGGATTCGCGTCAAGATCAATGGCGTCATCCAGGCAGCAGGCGCGAAGTTTCTGCTCTCACCGCAGTGGGTCCCGTGGGACGACTATCACAACATCATCTGGTCCCATTACAAAGACGGCTACTACGGCCTGCTGCGACAGGTCGGCATCGACTCCACCATCGCTTACGTCAACGATGATTTCCCGCCAGTCCTGGATAACAATTTCAATTTCTACGTGGAACAAATGGCATGGGAGGTCTTCTCTATCTATCACAAGGACCAGCCGGAATGGCGAGGCCTGCTGACGAAGGTCAGCATGGATCGCGAGAACCTGGATCTATGGGTCCGCCATCCCTGCGTCAACGATCCTGAGACCGACAGGTATGTCCGTGAGCATTTGACGCGCTACGTCCGCGAGCGCCGCGCCTTCCGCCCGCTCTTCTACAACATTGCCGATGAATTGGGACAGGGCGACCAGATTAGCCCCAACGATTTTTGCCACTCCAAATTCTGTGCCGAAAAGTTTACGGAATATCTTCAGCGCCAAAGCGGTGCCGGGGCCGCGCATTCCCATGCCGTCGAAACCGTTGCCGACCTTACCAACACCACCACAGACAAGGCGTTCGCTTCGATCGGCGTAGCCGGCCTGATTGCGAGATATGGGACCATTGCCCAGTTCAACAAGGACTGGGGAACGGATTTCCCGGAGCCGCGCGGCGGCGGATCGAGCGCCGAGGATGGATTTGCGCCGGTCGTCGGTTTGGTGCGGGAATCTCTCTCCGTTCCGGTGCTCGACGACGCATCGCTGGAGAAAAAGATGGGGCCGCTCAACCAGGCGAACACGCGCTGGGGCGGCATGGGCCCGTGGAACGCCCCGAATCGTCCGACCACCTTCAAGAACTGGTCTCAGGTCGCCGCGTTGATCCAGCGGTATTACAAGGAACTGGAGGAAATCAATTCCACAAAAAACTGGAACGTTTCCGGTTGGTGTGTCTTCCGCAATTTTATGGATGAGACTTTTGCCGACGCCGTGAAGCGCGCTGGCGATGTGTGTAGAGCGGAAGACCCGCATGCGCTGTGCGGCACCGAAGGCGGTCAGGCTCCCTTCGCCTTCGGCTGGTACAACTACGAGCAGGTGGTGCGTGCCGTCGATGTGATCGAGCCCTATAACATCGGCGGCTGCGTGGAAGTCATCCGATCCCTGAAGCCGGATGTCATCATGCTGCAAACGCGCGGCTCCAGATTTACGCCCGGCAAGCCGGTGACGGCGCAAGACCTCATCGCGCACAAACGGCTCAATGTCCCCATCTGGTGGGGACTGTTCCACGCCCACAACGGCGCCATCCTGTGGGACGACAATGAAACCGGCGTCGACTTCATCGACCAGAGCACCGGCAAGCTGACACCCGCAGCCGATACTTTTTCAGACACGCTGCGGGAAGTGCGCGGTGGCATCGGCAAGCTGATGATCAACTGCCCGCGCCAACCTGCCCCGATTGCCATTCATTACTCCCAGCCATCCATCCAGATCCACTGGTTGCTCGACAATTTGAAACATGCGCGCGAATGGATGCTGAAAAGCGGCAGCTACAGCGACAGCCTCAGCATCGCCGTCC
>JAJZDO010001092.1 GCA_021805955.1 Acidobacteriota bacterium | reverse complement strand
CCAGTCTCGTCAGGTTGGAAAATGGCCGCAGGTGTCGTTGCTCGACCGGACAAAATACGTGCCTCCGCAAGAAACGCACCCGGCTGCAGTGCGATTTCCTGCGAGCGAAGCTTCTCTTCGGCATCCGGCGTCAACAGTCGCACGGCAGTCTGCTGCTCCATCTGCCCCTGCTCGCAAATACGTTGGCAGGCTTCCGCGCCGTAGAACTTTTGCCAGCGCGCCACCATCCATTCCGGATAAGCCTCCGCTGCGGGAAATCGACGTGTCTTCGGCAACGCGGCAACTTTGCGCATCACGGCATTCACCAGACCGGCCTGCCGGGCGCCTTCAGAATGCTTGACCCATTCCACCGACTCGAAAATAGCTGCATGGGCGGGAATGCGGTCGAGAAAAAGTAGTTGATACGCACCGACGCGCTGCGCCAAGAGCGCGTCCTCTGGCAGCGTGAGATCGGGTCGCGCAAGAAAGCGGCGGCATTCGGCATCGAGAACGCGCTGCCAGCGAAGTGTACCGAGCACCAGCGTGGTGCAAAGATTGCGGTCCTGGGAAGACAGACCGTCGACTTGAAGCGAGTGCAGCAGCGTATCGCTGTTGCCTCGCTCTCGCATCACTTTCCGAAGAATGCCGAAGGCAACCCGCCGCGCGGGTGCGATGGGAACTGGTGTAGGTGCTGGCATTGTCTCTACCCCATCCGCTCGCCGTCCGCAAGCACGACGCCGTTCAGGAATGCTTGCACCGCCATGCGACGCTTCCCTTCCGCCTGCAGTTCCAGCACGTCGAGAACTGTGCCTGCACCGCAGACGATCAGGAGACGGCTGTCGCTCCGTACCATCGTTCCGAACGACGCTCCTGCGGGCAACCACGCATTGTCCGCCGCAACCTGCATCGCGTGAAGAATTAACTTCTTCTCTCGGAACATTGTGAACGCTCCGGGCCACGGTTGGAATCCGCGCCATCGGTCGTAAATCTGACGGGCCGTCCGACTCCAGTCGATCCGGCCATCTTCCCGCTGCAGCAGGGGCGCCAGCGTCGCCTGGCTGTGGTCCTGTTGCACGGCCCGCAGTGTGCCTTGCCGGAGACCGGTCAATGTCCGCACCATCAACTCCGCGCCCACAGAAGCGAGAATCGGAGAAAGCTCCACTGAAGTCTGCTCCGATGAAATCGGCACTCGCTCCTGCAGCAGAATATCGCCCGTATCAAGCCCTTCATCAATGCGCATGGTGGTTACGCCGGTTTCCGTTTCTCCGTTCGCGACTGCCCACTGAATCGGCGCGGCTCCACGATATTTCGGCAGCAGCGAGGCATGCAGGTTCAAATTGCCATACGGCGGCAGCGTGAGCATCCAAGGCGGAATGATGCGTCCGTAGGCCACGATAATGATCGCGTCGGGAACCATTTCGCCGAGCTGTTGCTGCAGTTCTGGATTGTTGCGAATCTTCTCTGGTTGCGAAAGAGCAAGGCCATGCCGCTTAGCAAACTGCTTGACAGGGGAGAACTGAACTTCCAGGCCGCGACCGCTGGCACGATCCGGTTGCGACAGCACCAGATCCACCGCATGGCCCGCGTACAACAATGCTTCCAGTGTGGGTACGGCGAATTGCGGGGTCCCGCAAAAGACAAGGCGCATCGTCTGAGACCAGTTCTCCTGTTGCCAAGTAAAGATGTTTTCCTGCGGCCTTTCTGTTCTGGAAAAGGTTACGCGTCGTTTTTCGCCAGAGAGATACCGCAGGATGGCCCCTCTACCAATCGCCCGCTTTCTGCAATCTTCGAATCTTCCGCAATTGCAGATCGCGTTTCAGCCGGCTCAGGCGAAAGATGAAAAGAATCCCGTCCAGATGATCAATCTCATGTTGCAGGGCCCGCGCCAGCAATTCGGTCCCTTCCACTTCAAACGTCTTGCCCTCTGCATCCTGGGCTCGCACTTTCACTTCGGCGGCGCGCACCACGCGATCGCGAATCTCCGGCAGACTCAGACAGCCTTCTTCCTCAACCTGCTTGCCGTTTTTGTCCACGACCTCAGGATTGATCAGAACGATTTTGTCCTCCGGCTTTTTCTGAAAGCTAAGATCGATGACGGTCAGCCGTTTTGAAATGCCAATTTGCGGCGCGGCCAGGCCAATCCCCTGTGCGTCGTACATGGAAATGAACATGTCATCGACCAGCTTGCGCAGCTCGTCATCGAAGACCGTCACAGGCTCCGCAGGCTGCTGCAGAATGGGGTCGGGAAATTTCACGATCGGATAAATCATCAGAACAGGTTTTATCTTTCAGGATTTTCAGATCAGAATTTGCGGATCTGATCGCAGTACCCTTGATAGTTTCGCACCATTTCACGCAAGGAGTCGCCACCAAACTTCTCGATGGCGAGTTTTGCCAGCGTCAACGCGACCATCGCCTCCGCTGCAACTCCCGCTGCCGGAACCACGCAGACATCGGAGCGCTCGTAGGCAGCCTTCACTTCTTCCCGCGTGGCAAAGCTGACAGAGGCCAGCGGCCGGCGCAGTGTGGAGATGGGTTTCAAGTATCCACGAATGATCAGATCTTCCCCATTGGAGATTCCGCCCTCAATGCCGCCAGCGTTGTTCTGGTCACGCGCAAAACGCGTGTGCCGTATCGTTTCCGTCTCAATCGAGTAATGGATCGAATCATGCACCACCGAGCCAAACGCCGAGGCAGCCGTCACGCCACGACCAATCTCGACCGCCTTGACCGCCTGCAGCGACATGACCGCAGCCGCCAACAACCCATCCAGTCGCTCATCCCAATTGGCATAGGTTCCTAAGCCCGGAGGCACGCCATGCGCAACCACCTCAAACACTCCACCCACGGAGTCGCCCGTGCGCAAGGCCTGGTCGACAACGGCCTTCATGCGTTGCTCCGAAGTTTCGTCCACGCAGCCTAGCAGGACTTCCTCGCGCAACTGCAAAGCCGCAATTTCTGCCCAACTCACTTCACGATCCAACTCCGCGCTACCGACGCGAACCACATGGCTCGCAATAGCAATTCCCAAAGCTTCCAGCAACTGCTTGGCCATCGCGCCGGCTGCTACTCGCGCCGTGGACTCTCGCGCCGATGCGCGTTCCAGCACATAGCGCGCGTCGGGAAAATCATATTTCAGAGCACCCGCCAGATCGGCATGTCCTGGGCGCGGAGAAGCCACCGCCTTATGTTTGGCAGGATCGCCCACCGCAACCGGCAAAATCTCGGTCCAATTTTTCCAGTCGCTGTTCTCAATGCGAATCGAGATCGGAGAACCAATGGTCTTGCCGTGACGAACGCCCGAGAGAATCTGTCCCGTGTCGCGTTCAATTTTCATCCGGCCGCCCCTGCCGTAGCCTTGTTGCCGCCGCCATAATTCGCGGTTCATCTTGGCTTCATCCATGGGCACTCCTGCGGGCATGCCGGAAATCATGGCAATTAAACATTCACCGTGAGATTCCCCTGCGGTCGAAAAGCGGAACATAGTGTAAACCTTTAAATTATTGCTTTAAGTAATTATATTGAAATAGTAAACTACCTACTCGTAAGCCACTCGTACTGCCCTTCTGCCAACGGAACGACCGACAATCTCCCCTGTCGAACCAGCGGTGAGTCTCGAAACAATCTTTCCTCCTTCACATCGGCCAGCGTCGTTGGCGATACAGCCTTGCCAACGCGGATGCGAACCACCGGAACCTTCGGATCGCCGGCATCGACGGCCACTACAGTTGCCGTGCCAACTGCTGATCTTTCCTCGCCCGTGTGATAGATCACCAGTCGGTCTTTGGGCTGCATCTCACGCAGATGTTTCACCGCGGCGGGATTTGTCACTCCATCCAGACGGTTTCACCATCGCGTTTCAGATCGCTGAACGAATAGGACGCTGGCTCGGTTTTCAGCAGATAGTCCATGACTAACTTTCCTTCGCCTCTGGCTGGGCAAGAAATGCCCGCGTATTCACTAACGGCCGATCCAACGCGCGCACTCGATCGATGTACACGGGCGCTGCCGCGCCTTCCGAGAGAGGCTGGCACGCCTCCTGGATCGCCAGCATTTTGGCTTCCGCATCATCCAGATAGTGGAGCAGCACGGCTTCGGGAATCATGGGCAGCTTGGGCGATCCGAATTCGAACGATCCATGATGACTCAAAATGATGTGCTCGACCAGAGTGTGGATGTGCTTGGGAAATCCCGGCAGGCATTTCACTTTTTCATCTAGCAGCCGCGTGGCGATGGAGATATGACCGATCAGTTGTCCTTCCAGCGTGTACTCAAAACCGCGCCCCCAACTCAGTTCGTAAATCTTCCCGATATCGTGCAGAACTGCTCCCGCCAGCAGCAGGTCGCGGTGAATCAGCGGAAAATGGCTGGCCGCCAGATCGCAGAACTGGATCAGATCGACAACATGTTCCAACAGGCCGCCGATCCAGGCATGGTGCATAAATTTTGCCGCTGGCGCAGCGCGGTAGCGCCGCGCAATTTCCGGATCGTCGAGGAAAGCAAATACCAGTCGTTTCAAATCCGGATCGGAGAAGCTGTTTACCGATGACCGGAGTTCCGCCCACAGTCCTTCGATATCGCGCGTCGTCTTGCGGA
>JAJZDO010000183.1 GCA_021805955.1 Acidobacteriota bacterium | reverse complement strand
TTCTGCCCGTCTTCTCGTGTGGATGAGAACGCATGCAGTCAGGTTATCAACTTTGGAAAAATAATACCGGGGGAACCGGCGGCCATAATCAGGCGGTTGCAATCGAAGTGGCATCGTGTTACTTGCGGTTCTCCGCCTCGTGGGCAAGCTCACGGAGACACTTGGAAAGCCTATCTAGAGCCACATCCAGCAGTCGTCGCGGGAGAAGCATTTCTTTGGGACATGCAGACCTTTCACGATTCGCCAAGCGCTGACGTCGCGAGGAGTAAGCTGTTCTATCGAATGACGTGGATCGGAATTCCGAGGTTGAGTTTTTTCCAACTCCGGTCCGCTGTATAGATAGGTGCTTTGAGAGCGATGCCCAGTGAAAGACAGGCGCGGTCGCCGAGGGAGAGTCCAAGATGCCTGGTTTGTGCCACGAGGCTGCCGGTGACGCGAGCGTCATTCTCGTCAAATGGCACGACCCGCTGGATGGTGGTACGTGCGTCGGCCCAGGCTTCGTCGGGAAGTCCACCTTCTCTGACCAGTCTGGCTTGTACTTCTGCGATATTTACGGAGCTGGCCACGGCCCGGGTAAGCATGGCTGTGGTGATCTTGTCGTGTCCGGGCTCCTGCAAGAGAAACGCGAGAATCGCAGATGCATCGAGGACGAGACTATTCATGTTTCGCGGCCTCATGGCGCTCTCGGATAAAGTCATCCACGATATTGCTGCCCGGTTTGACATAACGGCGGATGCGCGCCCTGGCAGCCGCGATGCGCTGTTGCTGCGTGGTGATACGGAAAGCGTCCTTTTCCTGCAGGAGAATGATCTCGTCTCCTGGCCCTACTCCGAGGGCCTTTCGCACGGCTGCAGGGATGACGACGCGGCCATTTTCGCTGACGCGAAGCTTGATTTCCTGAGTTGGCATGGCTATTTCATCTGACAGAAGAATAGCATACTGACATTGTATGGTATATATGGCAGAACGACAGGAGTGTCATCGCGCCCGCGTTTCGAGGGCTACTCGGCCATCGGGTCTCGACCGGCTTCAGTTCTTCGGCAAAGTGCTAGCCGATCTTATCTTGCTTGTACCCATGTGGGCGTGAAATTAGTTGGGATGCGATCAAGCGGTGAGACAATCTGCCGAATTGCGAAACAGCAATGGCAACAGGGTAAGCGCAATGCGAACAGCCTCTTGTCCTGGAGTTTCCTCAGAATTTTGCGGCCTGCCAGCCGAGCAGAAGTTCCATCTGTAAACTTGGCGGAGTTTGTTGCGGCGGATCGAAGCTGGTTTGCGACAGAATTCGCTTGATTCCATCGGCCAGCGCATAGAAGCGGAAGGGTGGAATGCCGAAGAATCGCTGCGAGATAATCAGCAGCTTCTCACAGAGGATGCGCAGCTTCATCTTCTGGCCCAAAAACGTCGCGGCGAAGTACGCCGCCGCGGTGACCAGCACGACCAGGTTCTTCAACCGCCGATACTTCAGTACGCGGATATCTTCGAGGTTATGGCTCTGTTTGAGAAAACGAAAAGTCTCCTGTCGGGTAAGGGACTGGCGCGGTATCTGCGTCAAGCGCGATCCGTTTCCAGCCCCTCCCCATAAGAACTGTGCATGAAGTTTCCCCTCACACAGATCACCCGGCGAGTTTCACTGAAAGGGTTATGCGTCGTTTTCCGATGATGGAGACCAACCGCTGTGTTGCTGGACTTGGCGAGGCCGAAGACGGCGTGCGCAGCGGCATGGCCCGAGTGCGCCAATCCATGCTGGGTTTTTTTCCTGCACCACGCGGGGCTCTATTTTTGACCCATCGCGTCACCCTATTATGCAAGACTCAGTAGGGGTACTAGGGGCCGTCGTTGTATCGTTCCTGGGTTACGGCATCAAGCTTGCAGCTGGGGCAATCGGCCGGCAGGCGTGTTGGGTGTCGATCCAATTCGGTTTGGACCAAGGAATACGAACACAATCCGATAGCACCTGCAAGACATGGGAGAAATGTTGTAATCTGCTGATGCCGCCGGCTACGAACCAGCAGTACCGTTGATCGCAATGGGTCGCGCGATGCGCCCATTACACACTGACGGATGCCTTCGCGAGAATACCTCCATCGCAAACCAGATGGGACCCGGTAACATAGGAAGATTCTTCAGAAAGCAGCCAGGCTACAGCGCGCGCCGGATCTTCAGGTTGTGCCAACCTGCCCAACGGAATCTCAGTGGAGAGTTGTGCGCGTAAACGTATAACTTCGGCAGCGTCAATGTTTCTCCACATCAATGGCGTCTCCGTGGAACCCGGTACGATGGCATTCACTCGGATTCCATAAGATGCATAATCGATAGCCATGCAACGCACCAAGGACGAGATGCCGCCCTTGGTCGCGCTATAAGCACCTGCTGCACCGGCCGCAAGCGCTACAAATCCAGTTGGCGAAGATGTGCAGACAATGGAGCCGGGAACCGTAGCCTCTATCATGTGTCGAAGGCTATGCTTACACGAAAGGAAGACACCAGTGAGATTTGTTTCGACAACATGGCGCCAAGTTGCTACGGGAAGTTCGTGAATGAAACCTCGGATTCCAATTCCGGCATTGGCGAAAAGTCCATAAGGCGGACCCAGCCGCACAAAAATATTTGCGAATGACTCCTCGACCTGCTCTTCCACTGTTACATCACAAGACAGTCCGAGTACATTTCCGGCGCCGCTCCGCAATGCCTCTTCTGCCGTTCTTTTTGCCCCATCGGCATTGATGTCGAGTACACCAATGTTATCGCCGCGCGCAGCGCAAATCAGCGCCACGGCTTTGCCAATGCCGCTGCCTCCGCCTGTTATGACGATTGTGCGTGTTCCCGCGAAATTAGAAGCCATGATCACTCTTCCTCTAGCGTCTTAGAAAACCATTTCGTACAAATCTTACTCTCGACAGTCCGAAAACTCTAACTAAGACTTCTTTGCTGCGATAACGGGTGTGCGAGTATGAGAAGTACACTCGCCGACCAAGTATACGATGGATCCCGTCCATCGTTACTCGTCGCATTTAAATCTGGCATAAAGAACCCTGAGCCTGTTATAGGTTGATAATTTTCCGCAAATCCGCTGCGAGCTACCATGCGGCAGAAGTGAACTCGCATTGCATGCGCCAGGTCGGGCCTTCCGGCATCCTCCAGCCCCTGCGACAACATCATCATTGTGGGCGCCCAAATCGGTCCTCGCCAGTATCCATTCGGATTAAAAAACGGGCTGTTGATCTCTTCTGGCGCAAAGCCATTCCGTGTAAGAAAGCGTCCGTTTTCCATAAGGTGGGCAATCAACCGATCTCGGAATGGTTCAGGCAGCCGCTTCCCAAGGATCAAAGGCAAATAAAGAATCAGACTGCTCGTTGAAGCTACTTTATGATTGAAAGCGCGCAATGCGACGAATTGGGTACGATTCCAGTATTTGTCCATTAGCAATTTCAACAGAGCATCGCTTCGCTTATGCCACATTTGAGCGTCCGATTGTTTTCCGAGCCTCGCAGCTATCTTGGAGAGCTCATCCATCTGGACAACAAGAAGCGCTGCCAGATCGGGTGTTTCAATCGGTGGTGAACTGAAGAAGATGGTGGTGTTGTCCCAGCCGGAATCATCTCCGTGGTCATATTCCGGCAGCCCGTCATGATCCGCATCGCGATATCAAAAATACCAGTCCGTCCACTTAGATAATGGCTCGTACACTTCGTTCAGCTTCTTCGAGTCGATAGAGTTGCTGTGGGCTATCATCCAGGCAAGAACCCATCCCTGCACCGGAGGCTTCGTATGCTTCCACGATTCCTTTCATCATTCATTACGTCCGGCAGTTGCCCGCTCTTATCCTGATTGTCGAACGGGATCATGGCCTCGCTCATGCGCGCGCTGATGGCGAATCCGATCGGTCCCTGCGAACCATCGGCGCGCTTCTCGTCGCGCAGCCAGCCAGGCAACTCCTTCTCGTGGCTGGCCGAATAGCCGCGATAATAGAAGCTTGTCACCGTCTCCGGCAGCGCCGCGAAGGCTCGTTTCGCCCCCGCCAGTGGGGCCATCATCGCCGGCACGTTGCCGTCGCGAAACTCATCGGCCAGGACCACATCCATCTCCGCCCATACCGCCAGCATCGGCTGATAGCCGCGCTCGCCTTCATAGGTGCGCAGCGCCTCCCGCTTGTGGCTCTCGATGATGGTCGCGTCTTGGTCCACCGTCGCAATGCGCTGCTCCGGCTCCGGCCCGTCTCTGGCCTGCTCCAGCTTCTCCTCGCAATGGAACCGGTTCAGAAACTGCCGCGCCGCTTCCGGAGAAGGAACCTCATGCCCCAGCATTTCTTTCAGCCCGGCATCGTCGTGAAAATGCTGGAAGTCGTCCAGGCACTCGCCGCCCACCGCGTTCAGCACCACGAAGCTCTCCACCATCGTGGCTTCGTCGTAGCCGCGCTCCCGCTGCTTAATCTGCACATACTGACGCACCCTGGCCGACACGCCCAGGGTGCGGAACGCCTGCACCACCAGCGGCACGCCGCCCCAGGCGGTCAATGTTTCCTGCAGCGGCTCATCATCAATCTCAAACAACAGCGGAGATTCGGTCGGCGAAGGCTTCCTGGG
>JAJZDO010000902.1 GCA_021805955.1 Acidobacteriota bacterium | reverse complement strand
GGAAATAAGATTCAAATGGAACAAGGTACAGTAAAGTGGTTTAACGACGCGAAGGGCTTTGGCTTTATCTCGCGCCAGAATGGCGAAGATGTTTTTGTGCATTACTCTGCGATCAATTCAAACGGATTTAAGAGTTTGCAAGAAGGCCAAGCCGTGCAATTCAACGTTGTGAAGGGACCGAAGGGCTGGCAGGCTGCTGATGTTCAGCCGCTGTAGGAGCGAGCGCTAGGTTTTAGACAGAAAAGGCAGAGGAGACATCCTCTGCCTTTTCTGTTTTTTAGGCAACGGCTGGATTGTGCCATCAGTTTTCGGTGCAGGCAGGCGGCTGCGTTTGTTCCGCAACAGCCACTGGCCGAGGGCCGCGAACTGGCAGAGGTAGAGGTGTGTCCGGTCAGGACGCAATCAGTTCAATTTCTACCAATGCGTCCTTTGGAAGTCGTGCGACTTCCACGGTTGAGCGTGCGGGCGCGGGTTCGCTCTTCGTCGGAAGATATTCCGCATAGATTGCATTCATGGCGGCGAAATGGGCCATATCCTTGAGGAAGACGGTCGTTTTGACGACGCGGGAAAAGTCCAGGCCTGCGGCGGCGAGAACTGCTTGTAGGTTTTGCAGGACGCGGTGGGTTTGCTCTTCAATTCCGCCTGCGACCAATTGGCCTGTGGCGGGATCGATGGCAACTTGTCCAGAAGTGAATACCATGTCGCCGACGCGAATTGCCTGCGAGTAAGGACCGATGGCTGCAGGCGCATCCGCTGTATGGATGGATGTTTTCTCTTCGTTCATATCGAAAAATTGTACTCTGTGCAATCGGAAATTTCCTGAGTCGACTCGACTTCGGAACGATGCCAGCAGGGCGGTTCGTGACCAGTCTTCGATGGGGTCGTCCAACGGCATTGAGGGTAAAGACGTGAAGATTTCTTATTGGAACATCTTGACACATGTGGCCGGATTGGCTGCGCTTGCCGTGGTATGCGCGTTTGGATGGTCACAAACGGGTGCGAAGAGTGAGGTGCAACACGATACTAAAATCGCTGGCGCAGTTGCAGCGAAGATCGACTGGAACGCTCCATTGCCGTCGGCTGCGGAACTGAAGCAGAGAGTATTGAAAAACCTGAAGCAATCCGAAGCAGAACAGGAGCGGTACGTCTGCAAGACGGTTCGCGAAGAGGACAGCACCGATAAAAATGGCAATGTGAAGCAGCGTCATGTGCGGCAATACGACATGTTTTTTGTGAACGGGGAGGAGATTGATGAGTTAACCGGCAAAGACGGCAAGCAATTGAGTGCGGACGAGAAAAAGAAGGAAATGTCGCGCGTTCAAAAAGAGATCAAGAAAGATTCCGACGCAAAATACATTGCCAAACGAGATGTAGAAAACGGGAAGCAACTCGACACATTACTGCATATGCTGCGATATACAAATGGACATCGAGTGGATCGCGGTGGACGTCCGACGCTGACTTACGATTTGAGCGGCGATCCCAGCGTGCATCCAAAAGGAGTGGAAGAGACCTTTTTGCATGATATGTCGGGAACCATCGAGGTCGATGAAGAGACGGGCGAACTGGTGGACTTGAGTGCTCGTTTGGATCATGATGTGAAGGTTGGCGCGGGACTGCTGGCGAATCTGCACAAAGGGTTCTGGATTCATGTGCGGCAGCAGCGGTACCCGGACGGCGTGTGGCTCCCCGAATTGGTAGAGGGAAATGGGGACGCGCGAGCCGCATTGTTTTTTCATCCCTACTTCAAATTCAAGCAGACCATGAATGGTTGCGCACTGACGACAGTAACAACCAGTCAAGGAGCATCGTCCATCGCGCAATAAACATTTTGCGCCGGTCTTTCACTCGAAGCGATGCGAATGCCGGAGCCTGTCGGATCTAGAGTTTTTGCTGGCGCTGGACGTCGCGAACACCAGGCAGGCGTCGCAGTCCGTTCATGAGGCGAATCAAATGGCCGACATCGTAGGCATCCACAACGAATTCCACGATAGCTTCTGCCTCCGTGCCCGCCTTCGTCTCAACGGCACGGATATTGGTTCCATCGTCTGAAATCACGGCAGTCATCTCACGCAGCATGCCGGCGCGGTCGTCGCAATATATGGTCATCTTGACCGGATAGGTTGCGCGCTGCGGCGAGCCTTCCTCGTCCTTCATGTGCGCCCATTCAACAGCAATTCTGCGATCTGACTCGTAGAGCAGGTTTTGTACGTTGGGGCAGTTGCGAGCGTGAACAGCGACACCTTTGCCGCGGGTGACATAGCCGACAATTTCTTCACCGCGGATAGGATTGCAACAACGGGCACGATAGACAAGCAGGTCGTTCTGCCCTTCGACGGTCAGAGAATCTGAACCCTTGCTGAAGAAAACCCGCTTGACGGCATCTGACATTCCAGGCGTGGAGTCTGTCTCCGGCTGTTGCGTGCTTGTGGCGCCGGGCACGAGCCGATTGAGCGCTTGGCGCGCCGAAAACTTCCCAAACCCTATGCCTGCCAGAAGGTCGACCGGGTTGGCCAATCCGTAATCTGCAGCAGCCCTGGCATGGTCGGCGTCGGTGAGTTGCGCAATCGAGATTTTATATTTGCGAGCTTCGCGATCGAGTAATTTGCGGCCAATCTCAATGGCGCGTTCCCGCTGATGCTCATTCAGCCAATGTTTGATTTTGTTACGTGCGCGCGAACTTTTTGCGAATGTTAACCAATCTCGGCTGGGGGTGTGGCCATTTTGTGTAAGAATTTCGACGATGTCGCCATTGCGCAAGCGCGATCTGAGCGGCACCATTCGACCATTTACCTTCGCGCCAGTACAGGTATTTCCTACTTCTGTATGAATGGAGTAAGCGAAATCGATGGGAGTGGCTTCCTTCGGAAGGACGACGACCTTGCCCTTTGGCGTGAAGGTGTAAACCTCTTCCGGATACAGATCGATTTTAAGAGTGGAGAGAAACTCATTTGGATCGGTCATGTCGCGCTGCCACTCGACAATTTGCCGAACCCAAGCTAAGCGTTGCTCGTCCTTCGCGTTTACCGGTGAGCCGCCAGCTTTGTACTTCCAGTGTGCAGCGATACCCTCTTCGGCAACACGGTGCATTTCTTCGGTGCGAATCTGGACTTCAAATTGATGTCCCCCCTCGGCCATCACGGTGGTGTGCAGCGATTGGTAGAGATTCGGCCGGGGCATGGCGATAAAGTCCTTGATACGTCCGGGGACGGGGCGCCAGATGCTATGAATCAGACCGAAAACCGCGTAACAATCCTGCACGGTTTGCGTGATGACGCGGACAGCCAGGAGGTCGTATACCTGATCGACGGTAATGCGTTGCCGCTGCAGTTTTTGATAGATGGAATAGAGGCGTTTGATGCGCCAGTCAACGCGTGCGGAAATGTTATGTTCGACGAGGCGTTCGTGCAGAATGGCATCGATGTTGCGAAGAAACTGCTCACCCTGCTGGCGGTTCGCTTCGACGGCAGAACTGATCTGGTCGTGGCCGACGGGATCGACATAGCGAAAGGCCAGATCTTCGAGTTCGCTGCGAACTTTGCCCATGCCGAGGCGGTGGGCGAGAGGGGCGTAGATGTCGAGAGTTTCTCTTGCGATGGCTTGTTGACGTTCCGGCTGCAAATGCTCAAGTGTGCGCATGTTGTGGAGGCGATCCGCGAGCTTGATGAGCACAACGCGAACATCCGACACCATGGCAAGCAGCATTTTCCGGACATTCTCCGCCTGGCGATCCTCGCGATTGGCGAATTGAATTTTTTCGATTTTGGTGACGCCATCGACGATATGTGCGACCTGTTCCCCAAAGATTTCGGAAATCTGCCGGCTAGTGACGGGGGTATCCTCGACCGCATCGTGCAGAAGCCCTGCTGCGATTGCCGTGGAGTCCAGCTTCATCTCGGCTAGAACACGAGCTACCTCAAGAGGATGCAGGGCGAACGGATCACCGGAAGCGCGTTTTTGTCCGGCGTGGTGCTTCAGGCAAAAGTCATATGCCTGTTGAATGATGGCAATGTCGTCACTGGGGCGATTTTGGCGCACAGTGGTAAGCAACATCTCGAATGTCTCAGCGAGTTGTTGCTTGTCGGCATCTGGGGATGCCGCAGCGGTATGCACAGTGGCCATAATTGATTTTATGGTATGTAGGTGGATTTACGGCAGATGAAGTGTGTGCGGCGACGATGATGCGGGCGGGAATGTGAGAAGATGACCACTCAGGCGATGAAAGAGCGAGAGCGAGTACGATGCAAAAGACGATGCGAACGAGAGCTTTGGGCAATGCAGGAGCGCAATCCACAGCGCAGAGAAAAGGTGCGGGAACTCTCTCTGAAAGGCCAGCAAACACTGGATCGAATTTAGAGCCCGTCCCATGGCCAGTTGCCAGGATCAGCCGACGAGCCGCAAACCGAGTGTGGGCCGGTCACCCGTGGGTCTATCAATCGGATGTGGAAGACCTGGTCGCAGAGCCGGGCAAGGAGGGGATCGCGCCGGGCTCGTTGATCAGGGTAATGGATGAAAGAGGCGCCCCATTGGGGACCGCCATGTATAGTGATGCTTCTCTGATTTCACTCCGAATGGTGTCACCAAAATCG
>JAJZDO010000815.1 GCA_021805955.1 Acidobacteriota bacterium | reverse complement strand
TCGCATGGAACCTGCGCTTGCTCTAGCGCTTCGATCTCCTCGCCCGCGCGTCCAAAGATCAACGGGTCGCCGCTCTTCAATCGGACCACGCTCGCCCCGCCGCGCGCCTTCTCAATCATCAACTCATGAATCTGCTGCTGCGTGGTGCGTCTGCTACCACAACGCTTCCCCACGCTGATGACGTTCGCGCCCACTCCAGCACGGTCGAGAATCGCTTGCGGGACCAGATCGTCATGCAGTACGACATCCGCAGTCGCCAGTAAATCCGCTGCCTTCAGCGTCAGCAAATCCGGATCGCCAGGTCCAGCTCCGACCAGGTAGACAGTTCCCTTTTGTGCCGTAGTCCTGGAAGATTTTTTCCTCTCAGGCCGTTCTGGAAAGGCCAGCTTTCTCGATGGGCATTCGTCGGAGCTGCACACCGCGCGCTCAGCCAGCGTATGCAGCAGAGCTTTGCGCTCGCTTCCGGCGGGAAGCGTTGCCAGAATTTCTCGTCTCAGACTGCCAAGATTATCGAGCCATTCTGCCGTATCCTCCGGCAACCGCGCATCAATCTCCTGTCGCAGTCGCTGCGCCAGCGCCGGACTCTCTCCAGCAGTTGAAATGGCAATTTGCAAGTTGCCCCGTTGGACAATCGACGAGAAATAGAAATCGCAATTGGGCGGATCGTCCACCGAGTTGCATAGCAACCCTCGTTGCTGCGCCGCCAGAAATACCCGGCGATTTACGTCTCGCGAATCGGTTGCGGTGACGACGAGCGCTTGCCCTTCCAGATCGGCTTCTTCGAACCTGCGAAGTTCCAGCGCAACCTTCCCACCCGCCGCCAGTTGCCGAACCGCTTCACAAGCAGTGGGAGCGATCACGCGCAACGTAGCGCCAGCCCGCACCAAGCTGGTGATTTTCTCCAGGGCGACATTGCCTGCACCAACAATCAGGCAACGGCGTCGCTCCAGCTTTATAAAAATTGGAAAAAGACTCATCGCATTTCCTTCATCATTCATGCGCCATTAACCCGCTGTGTGAGGAACAGGTCCGGGGGAAACGTCTCGGACCACGGCAGCAATTTGAGCGCCAGCCAGTTGATCGCGTAATTCCGCATCGCTATGGCGCGCAAAATAGCTGCGCATATTTTCTCCTTCAGCGCGTCCCGCCAGATATTGCCGCAACAGCCTCTCCATTGCATCGGGAACCTCCGTTGCAGCACAGCGATATCCCACCGGGCGAGCCGTTCTCTGGTGCGTCCCCACGGCGCCTCCAACGCAGAAGTAATACGCATCGACCATCTTTCCGTCATGCTTGATCTTCTTGCCCTCGATGCCGATGTCGGCAATCCAGTGCTGGCCGCAGCTGTTTGGGCAACCGGTGACATTCACCTTCAGTTGCTGATCGAACTCCGGAACACGCTGCTCCAACTCTTCCACCAGCCATCGCGTGAACCCTTTTGTCTCTGTGATGGCGAGTTTGCAGAATTCAGTTCCCGTGCAGGCAATGGCGCCGCGCCAGAAATTTGAACCTTCCACGCGCAGTCCTGTCGCTTCCAGTTCCTTCCGCAGTTCACCTGTTTTTGCGTTGGGGATATTGATCAGCAACAAATTTTGCATCACCGTCAATCGCACGTCGCCGCTGCCATATTTCTCCGATAGGGCCGCCACATCCGCAAGCTGGTCGCCACTGAGACGTCCCCGTAATACAGATGCGCCAACATAACTGAGGCCCGGCTGTTGTTGGGGATGAATGCCGACATGGTCGCGAAAAACATCGTTCGGCAACTCTTCTTCCGCCGCAGGCTCAAGACGATATCCCAGCCTCGCTTCCACTTCGGCCAGAAATCGATCCGCGTCCCATCCCTGCTTCAAAAACAAATATTTCAACCGCGCACGGTCGCGGCTTTCGCGCAGCCCCTGCTGATCGCGGAAGATTTCCGTCACTACATGAACGACCGGCACCACTTGATCTGGACGCAAAAATGCATTTAGACGGACACCGAGATGCGGCTCATTCGAAAGTCCGCCGCCGACGCGAATGGAATATCCGGCTTCATCCTTCCCGTTCGTTGTTCTCCGAACCGCCGTCAACCCAACATCGTTGATCTCTGGATAGCTGCACCAGGATGGGCATCCGGTAATTGAAACTTTATATTTTCGCGGCAAGTTGTAGAAATCCGGATTCGCTGTCAACAGTCCTGCCAGCTCGATCGCCAGCGGAGAGGCGTCCGCAATTTCGTCTGCGGCGATCCCCGCCAGCGGGCATCCGGTCACATTCCGCGAGACATCGCCGCATGCGCCCTTCGGCGACAGCCCCACGCCGGCAAGCACGTCGACAATTTCCGGCAGCGATTCAATGGTGAGCCAGTGCAGTTGAATATTCTGGCGCACAGTGATGTCGGCAAGATTGCGCGCATGCTGCCTCGTCAAATCCGCAATGGTGCGCAACTGGCGCGAACTTAGAATTCCGTTCGGCACGCCAATCCGCATCATGAAATATTCGGTTGTTTTGCCTTCGCCGCCCTTGCCGCCGGTCACTCCAACGCCGTCGCCCTGGGTATAAATTCCCCACCACTTGAAGTAGGCAGATGCCCACTCCGGCACCACGCTGCTGCGACCCTGCCGGGCAAACTCGCGCACCTCATTGAAAAATTCCCAGGGATTTTTCTCGCGCTTCAGGCGCTCCATCCGCTGCGCCGCTGTTTCCTTCACCGCGGGCGGAGTCGCCACCTCGAACGTCGTCGAATCTGTCATTGTCCATCCTGCAATGTAGTTAGAGGAGAGGCGTTCGTCTCCGTGAATGTGTGAATGCCGCATTCAAGTTTCCGGCCCGACCAACGCCCGGAGCGCGGGTTATTCGAATCTTCCGGAATCGACGTGCAGGGTTCGCAGCCTATGCTGGAATAGCCCTGATCGTACAGAGGAAGATATTCAATCTGATGACGCGAAATGTAGCTCCACACCTGCTTGAAGTCCCAATCCGCCAGTGGACTCACCTTCAATAAACTTTTTCCTGTCGGCAGCACATGAGGTTCCAGCTTGCGAAGATTCTTTCGCGTTGGCGATTGCTCGCGCCGCAGACCCGTGAACCAGATGTCGTACGGCTCCAGCCCTTGCATTAATGGCGCAACCTTACGTAAGCTGCAGCAGCGCGAGGGGTCAGTCTGATTCAGAATGCCGAAGGCGGATTCCTGATCCGCGACCGACTGTTTCGCCTGCAGCGACACAAGATTCAATCCCCATTCCTGCACCATCCGGTCGCGATAGGCATACGTTTCCTTGAAGTGATATCCCGTGTCGAGAAACAGAACCGGAATGTTCGGCGCGATCTGTCGCAGTTGGTGCAACACGACCATGTCTTCAATCTGAAAACTATTTGTCAGGCAAGCCTTTCCTTCCAGATGCAACACCTGTTCGACGAATGCATCCAGTGCGAGAGTTTCCGCCGCGTCACGATCGATGTCAAAAGTTTTCATCGGCCCTCCTCCGGGCGTGCAATCCGCAAGCCCTCGACCCATGCGACGATCTGCTGCAGCAGCGAAGCATCGTCCGCATCGCGGCTCAGCGCGTCCACATGCAGAATGCGATCCGGCTGAATCGTGGAAGTCAGCAGATGTTTCTTTTGCTCCAGGGCTTGATGGCTGGAATACAAAACAATCATTCCTGCCGAGTAGAACCCGCGCACTAGGCCCTCGCTCCACTCCCCCGGATGTTGTGAATCGTCGATAATCACCACATGAAACCCTTTTTCAAACAATGCGCGTTCCAGCGGCGCAGCCAGCGATGACCCCGCTCCCAGCCACACTGCACCAGGATGGTGCCCACTACGATGGACTCTCTCCGAAATGGCCACAGCAGCGGTCTGCAACGGTTCCGCAGGCTTCTCGCCCTGCGATCCCACATCGGCCAATTTGGGATCGCTTCGCCGAGTTGCCTTCTCAAGATTCTCCGTGATCATGCCGGCGCCGACAGTGGCGTTGGTCAACGGATCGATCAGAATGAAGCTGCCGGAGTTGCGGTTTTGCGAATACAGGTCGAACGACAGATTTCGCGTCGCTTCAAACTCCACAATGCCGATGTCATTCAGGCCCAGTTGCGAAGCCAGCGAACTCTCCATGGTATTCACATCAATGCGACTGCGAACCTTCGTCGCCTGCACTCGCACTTCATCCGTAACCTGACGCATGATCCATCTTTTGTGCAGGTCGAGCGGGGTGGCATGCAGCCATACGACGTTGGCAGCGAATTTCCGCGCGATGTTCGGCAAGCCCTCTTCTGAAACCAGCAGATCGCCTCGGCTCAAATCCAGTTCATTTTCCAATTGCAGCGTCACGGACGATCCCGTGCCGGCCTCCGGCAGCGCCCCGTCGAACGTAACGATGGAGCGAACGCGCGTCTTCTGCTTCGAAGGCAGCGCCACTACGCGATCACCCGGACGCACGGAACCGGCAATAATCTGCCCCGCAAATCCGCGAAAACTGTCGTCCGGTCGAATCACATATTGCACGGGAAAACGGAAAGCTTCCGGACTGTTCGAATCCGCAATGGGAATTTCTTCCAGATACTCCAGCAGACTGGGACCGGTGTACCAGGGAATCTTCGCACTGCGGGTCACGAC